>QZKZ01000346.1 GCA_004796465.1 Desulfovibrio sp. | reverse complement strand
CGCTGATGGTGTAGGCGTCACCGCCGCACGCACAGCAGCGCCATTCCGAAGCGATGTAGAGGTCGCCGTCCAGCAGGAATACGCCCTGTTTGAGATAGTCCCAGCACCCATAGAGAAAAGCCTGGGCCGTTCCATTGCTGAAGGCCACAAGAATCTGGGAATCATAAAAGGAAGTGCCGCCATTGGCATCGTCAACATGGTACATGACCAAATCCACGTTAACCCCGTCCTGACTCAGACTTGCAAGGGCCACAGGCTCGGCGCTGGCAAAGTCGTAGCTCGAAAAGTCAACCACCTGGGCTGCAGCCTCGCGCGCCGCGTCAAAATGCGCTGCCGCGTCAAATCCTGCCACGGATTCCTGCAGGGTGACAGGCTCATACGACATGGCCGCGTTGTTGACCCCGGCAAAGATGTTGCCGATGCCGTCGCAGCCCTCTCCCAAATCCACGGCGCTGAATTGGGCCAAGTGGTTCACCATTTCCTGGGAATAGGTGCTGGAGACCACACCCTGGCAACTCCCGCCATATCCCAATAATTGGACATGGGTTCCCGGTTCCAGGGTTCCGTGCAGTTTTGTCTCCCCAGTCTCAGGATGTTGGTCTGCTCGAAAAATCATGGTGTCTTGCGCTTGGACAGTGCCCGTTCCAGCCACAAGCACGAGGATCAGACATACGGCAATGTTCAAATATTTGCTGTGTTTCACTTTTTTTCTCCATCTTTTATGGTTGCGCCACCGGCTATTCCCTATTGTAGCCTGCCTGGGCTGGGAATGAAAGGGCGTCACGTAATCGTCGCAAAGGTCCTCAACAATTTTCTACTGAAAAATTTCCGACTAATTGAGTTGACAACACCCAACCAGATGATTATCAGAATCATTAAGGATAAGTATTCGAAGGGAACGGTAAGCAATAAGGAGAGACACCATGCAACTGCAAAATTTTCGCGATTTGACCATCGATTGGGACATGAGCCCGGAAATGGCGGTCACCCTGTACCTGGAGTGGGGGAACAACAACTGGCACGGTGAGTTCCAACCCGTGCGCTCCAAGGAAGACTTCACCAATTATTTCCTCGTGGACACTTGGGGCGAGGAACCGGTTGTCCGGCTGGTCCGCCGCAATTCCGAGGCTGCCGAGGACCTGGCTGTGGTCGAACTGCCGGACGAGATGTTGGAGCTGATCAGCAACGAGTACGGCAAGCTGAGGGGAGTGTTTGAACCACCGGAAGAGATCAAGGAGTGGCTGCGCAGGCAACTCCAATAAGGGACCCACAGGGACCGACGATCAGATAACCAGAAGATCAAAAGACCAACGATAAGGGGCCGGCTCTCACAAGAGGGCCGGTTTTCTTTTTGCTCCGACCCCGGGTGCTCAAGACCGTGTGGAGAAAGTGTTCGCGGAATAAGGAGTTTTGAGGAAATCCTTTGCCAGGTATTGAGCTTTACTGTGCCGACCAGTATAGATGCCCTGGGTACCTTGGAAACACAAAGGAGCTAATGATGCGGACCAAAATTATCGCCACCATGGGGCCGTCGTGCAGCGACAAGGAAGTGCTCAAGCAAATGGTGGAATACGGCGTGCGCGTTTTCCGCCACAACTTTTCCCATGCCGACGCCACCGAACTTGCGCCGAGGCTCAAGTCGATCCGGGAGCTGGAGAACGAACTCAACATCCCCTTGACCGTCATGGGCGACCTTTCCGGACCCAAGGTTCGCATCGGCAATGTCAAGGGCTCACCCCTGCAGGTCTTTCGCGACACCACCGTGCGCCTTGGCCCGCCCGACATGGATACGGGCGCAGATGACCCCATCTACATCAGCCTGGATTTTCCCGAGCTGCTCAAGGGCTTGGAAGTGGGCATGCCGGTGTCCCTGTCCGACGGCATGCTCCAGTTCACCGTGACCAAGGTGCTCAAAACGGATCAATTGTTCGAGATGACCTCCATCAACAACGGCATCTTGACCTCGCACAAGGGCATCGCTTTTCCCGGCAAGTTCCACCCCATGCCCGCCATGACCGACAAGGACCGCAAGGACCTGCATGAAGGCCTTGATGTGGGCATGGACGCGGCAGCCCTCTCCTTTGTCCAGACCCAGGACGACGTGCTTGACTTGCGCGGAGAAATTCAAAAGCACGGCACCTGGATCCCCATCGTCGCCAAGTTGGAACGCAACAACGCCCTGGACAACCTGGACGCCATCCTCGCGGCCACGGACATCGTCATGGTCGCACGCGGCGACTTGGGCCTTGAGTGTCCCCTGGTGCATCTGCCCGTGATCCAGAAGCGCATCATCCGCGCGGCGCGGCACGCGCAAAAGGGCGCCATCGTGGCCACCCAGATGCTGCTGTCCATGGTCAAGAACCCCCTGCCCACTCGCGCCGAGACCACGGACGTGGCCAACGCGGTCATGGACGGCGCGGACTGCGTCATGCTTTCCGAGGAAACCGCCATTGGCCAGTACCCAGTGGAAGTTGTCAAGATGATCAACGGCATTGCCTCCCATGCCGAGGAATATTACCTGGAGCGCATCGAGGGCCCGTTCCGGCCGAAGAAGGAAAAGAATCCGGTCAAATACCTGGCCTATTCCGCATGTTTGCTTGCCGAGTCCATGTCCAGCGCGGGCCTGGTCTGCCATTCCACCAGCGGCGGCACGGCGCGGTTGCTCTCCTCGCGGCGTCCCCGGCAATACATCTATGCCCTGACGCCTGACGAGCGGGTGATCCGGGCGCTCAATTTCAATTACGGGGTCAAGCCCTGCCTAGCCGATGACTCCATATACAACCATCTGGATCGCGTGGAAAAGTTCATTGAAGAGTCAGATGAGTTCGCCAGCGGTGACAACTTGGTGCTCACCTCGGGCCAGCCCACGCCCGGCCAGCAGGAATCCCACACCAACGCGCTCAAGCTCTATTACAAGTAGCTTTCCTTCTCATCCAACGAGTAAGGCCGCCGCCCCTTGCCGGGGTGGCGGCCTTTGTTTGGAGGTCGCCGCTTGGGACGGCGTTTGCGCCTATTTGTCGAGCTTGTTGGGAATCTCCAGCACCGAGCGTATGAAGTCGATGGCCAGGTAGGTAAACAAAAAGCTGAGGTACGCGACAAACGGTGACAGGGCCGCGAACACCAGGATGTACATGGCGCTGACCGCATACTCGTAGGCTGAACTGAGGGCCGTGAACACCACCACGCAGTCCACGAGCAAGATGGCCGCACCAATGACCGCTCCCGTGCCAAAGATAAAGGGGATCAGTTTGACCACGGACTTGACAAAAAAGGAGATGATACCAATGGCTTCTTGCCCGGCCGAAGCATCGCCCCCCACGGTGATGTTGAGCATGGAAGGGTTGAAGGAAAGCCACACGGCGAAGCCCGCCAAGATAGCTATGTACAGGTCAGACAGAAAAGGAATGAACGAAACCTGCTGAATGCCCTGAACTATGCCGAAGATCACGCAGGCCAAGACCACAAGCAGGCCTATCAGGGCGTAGCAGTCCAGAAACGACGGAGAGGACAGCTCAGTTGGGCTGGACTTGACCAGAGTGTCGCCAGCGGTTCTAAAATTGTGAGCGATAAACTGGAGGATGGGAACAGCAACAACCCAGGCAGCTCCGTAGATCAGAATCGACCAGCTTCCCGTTCGAATGGCCAGGAACAGGGCCACGAGCAAGGCTAAAGGTGCGGACGCCAGAAGCGCCCAGTGGCCCACATATACCGCCCATTTGGCAATGCCTTCGTAAGTGGGCGGGGTGAAAATCCGCTTGAGCATGTCCAGAAGCGCGGAGATGTAGCGGGTCAGGATCAGCTCCAGGCCGAGCCGTTCCCCGTCCGCAACCTTCTTGACTTGGGGAGCCTTGGGCGGGGCCTTTTTCTTGCCGCCGTCAGCAGCCATGGCCGGATCCTTGGCCGGTTTTTCCTCGGCTTTGGCGGCAACCGCTTCTTCTGCCTTGTCTTCAGCCTTTTCCTCGTCCTCGGCCTTGGCAGCGGAGGTTTTCTTGGCGCTAGCCTTGGCCGCGCTCTTGGCCTTGGGTTTGGATGCCGTACTTTTGGCTGCCGTACTCTTGGCCTTGGTGGCCTTGGGCTTTTCCTCTTTTTCCGGCGTTTCTTGCGGGGTTTCGGATTGTTCGGTTTCTTCCTTGGGAGTTTCGTTATCCGCCATGGAAGGCCTCCTTGGTTTTCAAGTGTATCTCCGGCTTGGGCCGGGCCGGATCGGAATTCGTGTGGTCAAGAGCCCCAGCGCCAAGTGTGTAAGACCTTTTTCCCTCATAGCTCTATGCCCTTGGCAGGGTTTTTCGTCAAGGCGGCGTTTGATTGACCAAGTTAAGAAGCGAAAACCCCTTGCATGGAGATTGGTTGCAGAGTATGGACAAGGCGTTTTCTTCGCTACTGCTGCATAATGGACTTCGGGTCGTCTTGCCACCAGCTCATCTTAGATAGGAATTCCCATGAACAGCACTCCTCCTGACTCAAGCGACTACGGTTTTCCTGAATCCCCCCGCCAGGATTCCAATTGGCCTCCTCGCAGCCCCCCACCTGACAATGAAGGCCCGGACTGGGAGGGCTACGGGCCCGTGCATCTGCGCCTTTACCGCACCTTTATCCAGATGGTGAATTGTCCGATGCAAACGCTTGAGCCGGAACCCTCCTTGGATGAAAGAAGGGCTGCCGACCAAGCAAGAAGTTTTGCTGTTCATATAATTTTGCCGTTTGCACTACTCAATGTGACTATTGATGTTCTTCTCCATTTGCCAAGTATAACTCGATTCCTTCTTATTCCACTTGTTGCATTCCTTATGCCACTATTAATTTGGCTTGGACTCCACATCAACTCCGCAATTACTCACCTCGGCCTCATGATTACAAAAGGAAACTCTAAAGAATACTATGCAACTTACAGAGTGATTGCCTACTCATACGCCATTCAACCTCTTGTAATATGTTTTAATCTTTTAATGTTAGTAGTTTTATTCGTAGGACACTTCCTGCACACACCGACACTTGCCATACTAACTGTAGCATTTATTGTGTATTTTGGCTTATTTATTTGGATGATTACAATAAATGTACTTGGATGCATTGCGGTTCACAACAGCGATGGCTCCAGGAGTACATGGAGATATGTCATAGGTGCAGGAGTTATTCCGATTGTTTGTCAATTACTTTTTGCCATTATTATTTATTTTCTTATTATTATTACTATTATCATCGCACGAAAGTTACTTTATTAGCATAATACATGATAAATAATACTCCAGTGAACTAGCAAAGGCATCACAATAAACACCTAAAGCCAACACTGCTGCAATATCTTTGGCGCACTTGGGTAGCATGAAACTATGAGATAAACACTAAAACCTGGCGAAACGCCTCACTCACGCTGAAACAAGCACTTTCCAGGCAGCACGGCGCATAACAGGCTGCTACAGCTAAAGGTATTCTTAATGAACAGCACTCCCCCTGACTCAGGCGACAACGGTTTTCCTGAATCCCCCCGCCAGGATTCCAATTGGCCTCCTCGCAGCACCCCACCTGACAATGAAGGCCTGGCCTGGGAGGGCGATGGCCCGTTTTTCCAGCGGCTTGCAAGCACCGTCGCCCAGATGATGACCAGGCCAATAAAAACCCTTACGCCTGTCCCAAATAAAATTGTTAACATGCGAGCCAATCCTCTAAGATTTGCGTTTGCTATGCTATTTTTCCGGATTGCAATAGCAGTGCTATTTAAAGAGCCCCCTCACACAATCCGCTTGAGTTACTATCTAATTATTGACCTTATCCTTCCATTGCTAATTGTGGCTGTTGTGTTTTATATAATTATACATATTGAAACTTTAATTGTTTATTTAGGGCTTTCCATAATGAGAGTAGACAACAAGAGATTCACCAAGACATTTAGAGTAATCTGCTATTCAAAGGCTTCATATGTATTAACTATCACACCATATGCTGGGCCATTCCTCTCATTCTTTTACAGTTTTGTAATCATAGCTTGCGGCTCACTCGCTATATACCGAGCAAAAGAAAGAAAAATCACTGGAAGAGTATTAATAGCTACAGCACTTATTCCATTTTTAGCATATGCCACACTGATTACAGCATACGTACTCTTATCCTCACAATATGGTTCTAACTTTGACAACCACGAGATAATAAGACCTCTAGATCGTGGCGAAATATTCCCGTACCGTTAGAACTCATCTCTAACACTAGCCGCTTGATGTCATCAAAAAGGTACCCAGTCCCCTCCCGTCGTGCCTGAAGACCCAACGCAGCAACGATATGAGAGGTTGCCTACTATCAATCTCAGCTTGGTCACCCTCGCGTCGATCGTTCCGCCAATCCGTTCGTGGTATTGAGACGTTAAGCGAAAACTCACTCCCAATCCTACTTGAGCGGACCTGACATCCGGTCCGCTTTTTTCGTCTTCACCAAAGCCTGAAACATGCGTATATTCATTACTTACCGGAGACAGCAGCATGAAACCCAAGGCCCTTCATCAACTGGGCGTCCCCAAGGATCCCGCCACGACCAAAACCGCTGGCCGCGCCGTGAGCGACGCCTCGCGCCAAGGCATGGGGCCGCGCCAAATCAAGCAAACCCTGCGCGAGGTCATCGCCGACCCCGACCTGTTCACTGAAGATCCGGTCTTTGGCCGCTTGGCCCAGGCCCTGGCCGTACGCCGCAAGAACGCCATCAGTTCGGGCGAGCGGGACACACCCGCGCCCTACACCTCCTGGGGCACAAACCTGGACGCCAATGCTGTACAGCAGATGGAAAACGCCTGCCGCTTGCCCATCTCCCTGGCCGGCGCCCTGCTCCCGGACGCGCACATGGGCTACGGCCTGCCCATTGGCGGCGTACTCGCGGTCAATAACGCGGTGATTCCCTACGCCGTGGGCGTGGACATTGCCTGCCGCATGCGCATGAGCGTGCTGGACATGCCGCCCGATACCCTGGACACCCACCAGCAACGCTTTATCCAGGCCTTGGACAAGGAAACCCGCTTTGGCGTGGGCGCAAGTTTTTCCACCCCCCGCAAACACAAGGTCCTGGACGAGGATTGGGGGTTTTCCACGGTCACCCGCCGGGTCAAGGACAAGGCATACGCCCAACTCGGCACCAGCGGCTCCGGCAACCACTTCGCGGAATTCGGCCTGCTCACCCTGGACCACGACGACCTCGGCCTCACAGCAGGAACCTACCTGGCCCTGCTCACCCACAGCGG
>QZKZ01000332.1 GCA_004796465.1 Desulfovibrio sp. | reverse complement strand
GCCAACATGAGCCATGAGATCCGCACTCCCTTGGGCTCCATACTGGGATTGGCCGACCTGGCCCTGCAGCGGCTGGGCAGCGGCGGCGAGCGCCAATGCCTGGAGTTGATCCGCGTGGCGGGCGAGTCCTTGCTTTCAGTGATCAACGACATCCTTGACCTGTCCAAGGCCGAGGCGCACAAACTGGTCTTGGAAGTGGTCGATTTTGACCTGTTCCAGCTCATGGCCACGGTAAGGGCCATCCACGCCTTGCAAGCAGCGGAAAAGGGATTGACCATCCAGTTGACCATTGACCAGGAGGTGGAGCCCTTTTTGCGTGGCGACCCTGCCCGTCTCAGGCAGATCCTGGACAACCTGCTGGCCAATGCCGTGAAGTTCACGGACAAAGGCTGGGTGCACATCCGGGTCAGTCCAGCCAAGGCGTCGGAAGACAGCGAGGCCTTGCAGGACAATGCTGACGAATCCGGCGAGCTGTTGGCCTTTTCCGTGACCGACACCGGGGTGGGCATCCCCAAGGAAAAACAGGGCGCGATCCTGGAAAGCTTTCAGCAGGCGGACGACTCCATTACCCGCGAATACGGGGGTACCGGTTTGGGCCTGACCATATGCAAACGTTTGGTCGAAGCCATGGGCGGCATGTTCACCCTGGACAGCACCGTGGGCAAGGGGAGCGTGTTCACCTTTACCTTGCCCTTTGCCAGGGGGGACAAGCAGGCGGCCCAAGCCCGGGAATCCGCGAACGAGGAGCCCGCCGCCAGGGTGTCCCTCGGCCCGCTCAACATCCTTTTTGTGGACGACAATGTCCTGAACCGGGAGCTGGTGGCGGCTTTTCTCCAGGACGCTGGGCACGACACCACAAGTGCGGCCCATGGCCTGGAGGCCGTGGCGGCCATGACCCGGCAATCCTTTGACGTGGTGCTCATGGACATCCAGATGCCGGTGATGGACGGGCTGACGGCCATGCGGCGCTTACGCGAATCAACGGACTGGGCCACTCCTCCCAATACGCCCGTGATCGCCATGACCGCCCACTCCTTGCTTGAGGACAAGGAGTCCTTTCTTTCCCAAGGCATGGACGGGTATGTGGCCAAACCCATTCACTTGGACAGACTTTTGGAGGTGTTGGAGCGGGTTGTTCTGCGAAGGGAGGAAACGGCCTCAGATCCTGAGGGCGAAGAGCCAAGCAAACTTTTGCCGGATTCTCCCCTGTGTGTCCCTTTGGATCGCCTTCGGGCATTGGAAAAACTTCGCAATAACAAGGCCTTGCTCACCAGACTGGAAGGCGTGTTTCTGCGCGACGGACCTGGTGAGATTGCGGTCTTGGGCAAGGCGTTGGATGCAATGGCCAACGCACCTGATGATTTGGCGCGCGGCAAGGAACAGGAAGAGGCCCTGCGGTTGGCGCACATGATCAAGGGCTCGACCGCGACCATAGGCGCCATGCGGGCGAGCAAGGCCGCTAAAAAGCTGGAACAAGCCTTGAGCCGGGGTGGAGGGGAAGAGGCCGGACCGTTGTTCACCATCCTCAGTTTGGAAGTGGAACGGGTGTGTTCTTTTTTGCAAGGGAAAGACGGGTCCTTTGCCGGCGAGCCCGCAAGCCGGTTAAAAGGGGCAAGCACCGGCACCCATGAGCCGAAAAAATGGAAAACGCGTTGACGCGAACCTTTTAGGTGGGATACAAATCAATATATATGAATTATTCTTCAGTTCCTGCTCCGCCCTTGGGAAGGGAGACGCGGCAGCGGGCCAAAAAAGGGGTGGCCATGAAGACCATCTTGGTGGTTGACGATGCGCCCATGATTCGAGAGCTGCTCAAGGCGGTTCTAGAACCGGAAGGCTATAACGTCGTGGAGGCGGAGGACGGCCAGAAGGCCCTGGAGGTCTTTTCCGCCCAATCCGTGGATTTGAGCATAGTGGATATTTTCCTGCCCAAAAAGGGCGGGCTCCAGGTCATGGGCGAGTTGGTCAAGCACGACGACAAGCACAAGATCATCGCCATCTCCGGAGGCGAGTCCTTTAACCCCGACGCCATTCTTGAACTGGCCAACAAATTCGAGGTGGCCCACACCTTTCCCAAGCCCATTGACACGGGAGGACTGGTCACTGCGGTCAACGAACTGCTGGCCGAATAAGTCCGTATCGAGCGCAATCCCGCCTTATCCGCCTATGGCGGACATGGCTTTGGCGCAGACCCTGGGTCCGATCTTGTCCCTGAGCAGTTGATAGCCCAGGGGCTTTTTTTGTGTGGCCAAGCGGATGACCCTGAGCACGGTTTCCGGCCCGTGCTGGGGCGAACGCAGCAAGGGCAGCAGGCGGTATTCCCGGTCCGAAAACAAACAGGTGCGCAAGCGGCCGCTGGAGGTGATGCGCAGCCGGTTGCAGGTGGAGCAGAAGTGGTGGCTGAGGGGCGAAATAACCCCGAGCCTGCCCTTGCCGGGGCCTTGCGGCCCAGTCAGGGAAAAAAGTTGGGCCGGGCCGCTGTCCGCGCTCTTGCGGTCAATGGGGGTAAGGTCCACCAATTTGCCCGCAGAGGCAACGATCTGGTCCGAGGACCAATACTGCTCATCTTGCCGTTGGGACTGGCCCATGGGCATGAATTCGATGAAACGCAGGTCCAGGGGCTGGGCCATGGCCAAGTCCAGGAAAGCGGGCAGCTCCGAGTCATTGACCCCCTTGAGGGCCACCACGTTGAGCTTGACCTTGAGGCCATGCTCCAAACACTCGTCCACAGCAGCGCGGACAGTGTGGAAGAGATCGTGTCCGGTGATGTCCTTAAACGTGTCGGGGTTGAGGCTGTCCAGGGAGATGTTGATGCGGGTGATGCCCAACTCCATAAGCAAACGCGGCATGCCCTTGAGCAATGTCCCGTTGGTGGTGATGCGAACGTCCAAGCCCGGACAGGACTGTGCCAACATCTCCAGAAGCTTGGGAAAGCCGGGCCGGGCAAAGGGTTCTCCACCGGTAAGTCGCAGCTTGGCGATGTTCAGGGACTGGGCCAGCTTGGCCAGCTCCACCATCTCCTCGTAGCGCATGATGTCCTTGTGCGGGAGAACCGGGCCACCCCCCACGCGGCAGTAAGAGCAGCGCAGGTTGCAGCGGTCGGTCACGGAAAGCCGCATGTAATTGACCGTGCGGCCCAGATCGTCGGTAATGGGAGGAGGGGTCATGGTCGTTGGGGGTTACTTGTCATGGTTCGCTGGGGAGCTTGCAGTGTCGGTCCCAAGCAAGTCAAGCTGGGCAAAGATATTTTCGATAATGGTGTTCGACACCAGCATGCCCTCTTTGGTCAGCCGCAAATACCCGTCGCGGATGCGGATGAGGTGGTTGTGGTGCAAGGTTTCAATGATTTTGGCAAAGTCGGCCATGAAATCGCGCTCAGTGCGCAGCCTGTAGTCCCGCAACCTCAGCCCGCGCGAGGTCCGCAACCTGAGCATGAGCATTTCCCTGAGCGTGGTGCCCGCATCCAGGGTTTCAGGCTCGGGCCAAGGATTGCCTCCGGCAACACCAGCCATCCACTCGTCCAGGTCCGGGGGGTTGGCGAAACGTTCGCCACCCAGAGTGGACACGGCTGAAGGGCCAAGACCGAGGTAGTCGCTGCCTTCCCAGTAACCCAGGTTATGGCGGCTTAAATAGCCCATGCGCGCGAAGTTGGCCACCTCGTAGTGCAGATACCCTTCGGACTCAAGCAGTTCAGCGCCGTGCACGAACATTTTGGCCTGTTCTCCTTCCAGGGGCAGGGTCACTTGGTTGTCCAAACATTGCTCCTCCAAGGGAGTGTCCGGCTCAACCGTGAGCCCGTAGCAAGAAATATGTTCAGGCCCCAGTTTGACAACCCGCTTGAGTTGATCCAGCCAATCCTTGACTCGGGTTTGCGGCAAACCCCAGATAAGGTCCAGGCTGATATTGGCGAACCCGGCTGACCTGGCGCGGTTATAAGCGGACAAGGCCTGGGACGCGGTGTGGGTCCGGCCCAGGAGCTTGAGCTGGTCGTTGTCCAGGCTCTGCATGCCGATGGACAGGCGGTTGACTCCTGCGCGGCGGATGGCCTGGAGATACCCCTTTTGGCGCAGGCTGCCCGGGTTGCCCTCCATGGTGAACTCCAGGTTCGGGCCCAAGGAAAAGTGCTCGACCACGGCGCCCACAATGCGCTCCAATTGCAGGGGCGAGAGCAGGCTGGGCGTGCCGCCGCCCATGTACAGGGTTTCCAGGGCGGCAAATTCACGGTCCTTGGCGCGGGCCTGGATTTCCTTGACAAGGTGGTCCACGTACAGGACCAGGGCCGCGTCCGAGGCCACCATGGAGTGGAAGGCGCAGTAGCGGCACTTGGAGCGGCAAAAGGGGACGTGGATATAGAGCAGCATCGTGGAGTCAGGGCTTGCCGGGGTAGGCTGGATATGTGACCGTGCCGCGCATGGCGAAAGAGTACTTGAAAAGTCGCAACAAGCAGCCCGGTATTTCCCGGAAAAAACGGCTGCTGAGGGTCGTGGTGATTGTTTTGGCCATGGTCCTGCTCGGTGACGTTTTGTTATGCCGCATCTTTTGGGCCAAGGCAAAGGAGCGGGTCCTGGCCGGGCAAGGGCTGGAGGCCCAGTGCGCCATCGTGTTCTTTTCAGGGTTTTCAGGCGAGGGGGAGGAAGAAGGCGCGGAAGCCCCGGACCACAGTTTGAGTGGCGAGACCTTGCGCCGCGTTCGCCACGGCCTGCTTCTCCTGGAAACGGGCAGGGTCGACACGCTCATCTGTTCGGGCGGCAACAGGCCTCGAGAAAACCGCTCGGGAGCACGAGCCATGGCCGCGTGGCTCGGCGAGCACGGTGCGGCATCAGACAAGGTATGGGTGGAAGCGGAGTCCTGCGACACCTGGTCGAATCTGCGCAACAGCTCCCGGCTCATGCGGGAAAAGGGAGCCAACTCCGCGCTGCTGGTCGCGTCCATTCCCCACTTGGCGCGCATAGGCGATGTCCTGGCAAGTGACCCGGCATTCAAGGGCATGGAGTGGCGGTATTCCCCCTACGACCCGGACGATTCCCAGCTCAGTATGTCCCTGGCCGAACTGTGGCTCCAGGTCCACCACGACTGGCTGGCCAGGGCGCTGCACGGCTGCTTGAGCCCGGAGCAATACAACGGGCTCATCGAGAATCTGCGTGGCTGTGACCCCAAGGCAGGGGCTGCATCAAACTGAGCCTTTTTCCGCCTCGTTCTCGCTGACCGCCTCGGCCAGTTCCTTGGAAAAGCGCTCATACTCGCTGTAAATACAGCCGCAGTACTGCTGGCGGTAAATACCCCAGTCCTTCGACTTTTTTATCCCCTGGCTCCAGCCCTCGCGAAAGTCCTGGTACAAGAAGCTGACCGGGCTTTTGGCGCAGAGGTCACGGCCCAAGCCAGCGATCATGTCATGCTTCTGGAACTTCGAATAAAGCAGGGTGCTCGATATGTGGGTGAAGTTGCCCCGCTTGGCCACGCTCAGCGTGCGGGCCAAGCGCAGGGAATAGCAGTGGAAGCAGCGGTTGGCTTCGCGGTGGCTGACCTCGCGCAGATAGACCTGGGGATCGTATTCCCGGTCAAGCATGATCAGGTTCAGATCGAACTTGGCGGCCACCTCAAGCAAGCCTTCCCTGCGGCGGAGATATTCGCTCAGGGGATGGATGTTGGGGTTGAACCACAGCCCGGTGACTTCACAGCCCTGGTCGCGCGATTGCTCAACAGGATAGATGGCGCAAGGGCCGCAGCATACGTGCAGCAGCACGCGCTTGGGGCCTTCTTTTAAGGTCGCGTCCGGGGCCATGGCCAGGTCCAGGAAAAGGTTATTCCGAAGCGAGCTTGGCTTGGGGTTCGACCTCGATCACCGCGTCGAACTCGGCCTCCATTTCCAGGAGCTTTTTGCGCTTCTTGTTGAGCAAGTACACGGCCAGCTCGGGCGCGGTCTCGTAGACCAGGGCTTTGTCCGGGTCGCGGCGGTGGCGCAGCAGGGAGTCGATTTCCTTGATGGCCTGCAGGGCCTGCCATTCGAGGTTGCGGCGGGTGCCGGTGCCGCCGCAGCAAGGGCAGGGTTCCGTGGATATGGAGATGGCCGAGGAACCCAAGCGCTGGCGCACGATTTCCATGAGCCCGAACTTGCTCATCTTGCCCACGTCGTAGCGGGCGCGGTCGCCTTTCATGGCGTTGCGCATGGTCTTTTCCACCTCGCGCAAGTGGTTCTTGTCACGCATCTCGATGAAATCAATGACCACTTGCCCGCCGATGTCGCGGAGCCGGAGCTGCTCGGCCACGGCCTGGGCTGCTTCCGTGTTGGTGCGAAAGGCCATTTCCGGAAAGTTGGATTTGCCGCCGATCTTGCCCGAGTTCACGTCCACGGCCATGAGCGCCTCGGTCTGGTCAAAGACAATGGAGCCGCCGCTGGGCAGGCTGGCCTCGCGGGAGTAGATCTCTTCGAGCTGCTTCTTGAGGTTGAAGCGTTCCCAGAGAGTGCGGCCCGGATCGTTGTGCACCTTGACCAGGTTGGGCTGGCGCGGAAAGATCAGGGAGGCGAAAGCAATGACTTCGTCGGCGGTCTCTTGGTGGTCGCACCAGACCTCGGCCACGTCCGTGGTCAGGTAATCGCGTACGGCGCGCGAGGCCAGGGTGGGCTCTTGG
>QZKZ01000046.1 GCA_004796465.1 Desulfovibrio sp. | reverse complement strand
TCCGGCCCCATCTTCACCCAGGTGCTCCTGGCCGACGAGATCAACCGGGCCACGCCCAAGACCCAATCCGCTCTGCTCGAGGCCATGGAGGAGCGGCAGGTGACCGTGGAGGGTTCCACCCGGCCCTTGCCCCAGCCCTTTTTCGTCATTGCCACGCAAAACCCCATTGAGCAGGCCGGTACCTTTCCCCTGCCGGACTCCCAGCTCGACCGGTTCCTGATCCGCATGGACCTGGGCTATCCGGGACGCGATGCTGAACGCGCCCTGCTCCACGGCGGCGACACCAAACTGCGTATCCCTGATCTTACTCCTGTATTAGACGGAGAGGAAATCCTGGCCATCCAGTCCGAGGTGGACGCGATCCACGCTTCCCCGGCCCTGGTGGAATACGTGCTGGACCTTGCCGCGTTCACCCGCGAGTCCGAGTTGTTCCACGTGGGCCTGTCGCCACGGGCCGCCTTGGGCCTCTTGCGTGCTTCCCAGTCACGGGCACGGCTGCACGGCCGTGACCACGTGTTGCCCGAGGACGTGCAGCGCGTCCTGCCCTGGGCCACGTCCCACCGTCTGCGCTCGGCCCGCGACATGCGCCAGTTTCCCTTGGCCGAACTGTCCACCATCTTCGAGCAAGTGGCCCTGCCGTGAGCAATGCCATCGCCCAACCCCAGGAAGTGAAGCGCTCCCTGGCCCGCCGTATTTTCGGCCCCAGGGACATCTTCATCATGCCCACCCGCTTGGGCTGGGTCTTTCTCGCGGCCTTGGCTGCCATGCTTTTTGGCGCGGCCAACTACACCAACAATTTGGCGTTTGTCTTGACCTTTGTGTTGTTTTCCATGGCCGTGGCCTCCTTGTTCCACACCCACCGCAACTTGCGCGGGATAGATCTACGCTTTGGCGCGGCAAGGCCCACATTCGCGGGCCGCCATGCCCTGTTTGAGTTCCACGCCCGCGCACCGGAAAAACTCCGCGCGTCCCTGGTCCTGTCCATGGACGCCAATGCCCCGGCCCGAATCGACCTCAATCCGGACACCACCCAAACCGTGCAGCTCAGCGCCATGCCGGATAAGCGCGGCTGGTACGAACCCGGCCACGTCCTGATCACTTCCAGCTATCCCTTGGGATTGTTCTATGGCTGGACCCGGAAAAAACCGGCCATGCAATGCTTGATCTATCCCAAGCCCCTGGACACATCGCTGCCTCTGGGTACAGGTCCCATGGGTCAGGGCGAAGGCGAAGCCCCCTGTCCCGGCGTGGACGACTTCACGGGGCTGCGGACCTACCAACCCGGCGACCTCATGCAGCGCATTGCCTGGAAAGCCTCGTCACGGGGCCAAGGGCTGTACACCAAGGAGTTCGAGGGCCAGTGCGGCGAGGCCGTGGTCCTGGATTTCAGCGACTTTGACCACGGGGATGCGGAATGGCGGCTCTCAGCCATGTGCCGCATGGTCCTGGACGCCGAGGCCCGCTTCCTGGACTACGGTCTGCGGCTTCCTGGCTTGGAAATCGAGCCCTCGCGCGGCGAGGAGCACAAAAGTCAATGCCTCAAGGCCCTGGCCCTGTTTCAATGATGGCGAACCATGCAGACCCCTGACCGCCATCTTCCCATATTGCTCGCAGCCCTGTTCGTGGCTGCCGCACCCCATTTCCTGCGCGTTCCCGTGTGGATCACCCTCTGGTGTTTGGGGTTGTGGGGATTTCAGCTCTGGCTGCACCGCAAAAACCGGCGCTTACCCAAAAAGCGGGAACGGCTTCTTATTCTCGGCCTGGGGCTGGCCGGAACCGTGGCCACCTTTGGCGGCGGATTCGGCCTCCGCCAGGGCGTGGGATTCCTGTTGGTGCTGTTGGGCGTTCGGCCCTTTGAGGTCAGTTCTCTACGCGACCGGGTCGTGACCTTGTTCGGAGCATTTTTCCTGGTCTCCTTCAATCTCTTGGCGTCCCAGTCCATGGCCACTGCCCTGGCCATGATTGTTTCGGTCCTCGTGACCACGACCGCGCTCATCCATATCAACCATCCCGGCGCCCTGCCCCGGCCCAAGCTTCGCTTGGCAGGAACCTTGTTTCTCCAGGCCCTGCCCATGACCCTGATCCTGTTCGTGGTTTTCCCACGTTTGCCGGGCGGCTTGCTCGGCTTTTCCGATGCCGGTTCCACCACGGGCTTCAGTGAAAACCTGAGCATGGGCGACGTGTCCAACCTGGCGCAAAACCCGTCCCCAGCCTTTCGCGTGGAGTTCCCCCAAGGCCTTCCAGAGCAGCGCTTGCTCTACTTTCGCGGCATTACCCTCACCGCCTATTCCAACAATGAATGGGTCCCCGTGACCCAGGAAATGGCCGACCAGGGCCGCCTCAACGTGGACATGGCCGCGCCCTCGCCCCTGCTCGGTGCTGACCAGATCACCTACACCTTGACCATGGAGCCCCACCACAGGAAGTGGGTGTTCGCCCTGGACATCCCGCTGGAGCTCCCTCCGGAAGCGCCTCCCGGCACGGAGTTCCTCGCGGACCGCACCGTGATGCTCCAAAACGAGTTGGGAAATTCCCGCAGATTTACCTTTACTTCGGCTACCCGCTACGAATTCGACGCCACAGCGTCCGGTGCTTTTCGTGCCCGAGTCCTCAGCTTGCCGCTACCGCCCGGCTCTAATCCCCTCGCCAGGCAACTGGCCCGTGAGTGGCGGCAACAAGGCCTCAGCGACGAAGACTTGGTCCTCCAGGCCCTGGACATGTTCCGTACCGAGGAGTTTTATTACACCCTGGAACCGCCCCTGCTCGATCCGGAATCCGCAGTGGACGAGTTTTTGTTCTCCACCCGGCGCGGCTTTTGCGAACACTTTGCCTCTTCTTTTGCTTTTCTCATGCGCGCCTCGGGTGTGCCCTGCCGCATTGTGCTGGGGTATCAGGGCGGGGACGTGAACCCCCTGGGCGAGTACCTCATTGTGCGCCAATCCCATGCCCATGCCTGGAACGAGGTCTGGCTTGAGGGCCGGGGCTGGGTGCGCGTTGACCCCACGGCTGCGGTCGCGCCCTCGCGCATTGTACTTGGCCCCCAGAGCGCCTTGTCCGAGCAAGACGCTTCCCTTGCCGCGCCCCTGATGAGTGGCAATGATTGGGAGTTCCTGAGCCGCATCGGATTCGCCTGGGACGCGGTCAATTATTATTGGAGCCAGTGGGTGCTCGACTATACCAGCGAACGCCAGAAGAGCCTGTTTTCCGAGTTGGGTTTTGATTCGGACTCGCCCATGCTCTGGCTGCATGTGGTGCTGGCAGCCATGGGAGTTTTGGCTCTGGTGGGCGGCATCTTTTTCCTGCGCTATTGGCTGTGGCGGCCACAGCCCGTGCTCGACCCGGCGCAGCGCGCGTATTCCCGGTTCTGCGCCAAGCTGGCCAAGGCTGGACTGGTTCGCCCGCCGCATCTGGGTCCCCGGGATTTCTCCCTTCATATTCAGGAAGAGCGCCCGGATGTAGCCCCCCAAGCCAAGGAAATCCTCGACCTGTATGTGGCGGCGCGCTATGCTGGCAAGGACACGGATGCGGTGCTGGAGCAACTCACCCGAGCGGTCGCCGGGTTCCAGCCCAAGCCGCTGTCCGCATCGCCTTGATCAACGCAAAGGAGAGCCTCATGCCCACCCTGCTCGCGATTCTCACTACTTGCTTGCTGGTGTTCCTCGTTCCGGTCCGCGCCCTGGCCGTGATGCCGCCGCATGTCAGATCATTCACGCCTGAGAATGGGGGTGTGGTCACGGACGGAATCGTGACCATTGTTGGGTATTCCCTGGGGTTCGTAGACCCCGAGCAAGAGATCGTGGTGCTGGATGTTCGCTCTCAAGAACCCGTGCCCTTTACCGTGACCATGGACTGTGTTTGGGAAGGCGAGGGTGACGCGCCCGGCGCGCGCCAACAGCGCTGCACCATCGAGGTGTTCATGGACGCCTTGGTGCCGGGCCAGGAGTATGAGTTGCGGTTTTTGGATGAAGTGATGAAGTTTACGTTTAAGCCGTGAGATTTTTTCAGGAATCTGAGTTCGCCCACAGGGTATCACCCTTGACGTGTAACGTGGCGCGTTATATTCTCTCTTCATGATTCTCTCCTTCACTTGCAAGGAGATTCGGAAAGTCTTTTACCAAGAGGTTTCCCACAAGCTTCCTCGGGATATCCAGGTCCAAGCCCTGCGAAAGTTGCTGATGCTCGCATCGGCCACCAACCTGCATGATCTCCGCTCACCTCCCGGCAACAGGCTGGAAGCTTTGAAAGGAAACCGGAAAGGGCAACACAGTATCCGCATCAACGACCAATGGCGCATCTGCTTCTGTTGGCGAGACAGCAACGCCCACGATGTAGAAATTACCGATTACCACTAGTGGAGACCATTGTGCCGCTCGACCGTATACCCCTTATCCCGCCCGGCGAAATCCTCCAGGAAGAATTTCTCAAACCCTTGGGCCTGAGCCAAAACCGTTTGGGCATGGACCTGCGCATCCCGGCCCAACGCATTGGCCAAATCATCAAGGGCAAACGCGCCATTACCCTGGACACGGCCCTGCGCCTCGCCACCTACTTTGACACCTCCCCTGAGTTCTGGCTCAACCTGCAGATGCACTACGACCTGCGCAAGGCGGAACAGGACCAACTGGTGGAAACCATACGCAAGGAAGTCAGACCAAGAGATACAGACCCCCCGAGGTAATCTCTCAGGATACCGAACAAAAAGCGCCCCACATTTCTGTGGGGCGTTCTTCATTGGCTTCGCTGCAACACTGAACTTATTCCACATACCCCTCCTCAAGCGCGCTCTTGGAGAAAAAATCCAGCCCGGCCTGCATGGCCTCGAAAGCCGCGGCCCGTTCCGCCTCGGGCAATTCCGAAAGCATCTCCATGCCCTCGGTGCGCACGAATGTAGTGGCCGTGAGATCCTTCACAACCCCGTCCGCAGCCAAATGCCGGATGTACTGAATCCGGCCCGCATGATCCATGGTCTGGTACTCGGGGTTGGACGCCAGATGGTCGGCCAAGATGCCCTTGTATAGGGGCGCGGCAGCAGGCCATGATATTGCCTCGTTTTCTTCCAACTGCAGCAGCATCTTGAGTCGCGCCAGTTCGTCTTCCCCGTTCAAAGCCGGATCGCTGGCCAAGTATTGCATGGCCAGATGCTGCTCCAAGTCGTAGGTCTGGGGCAAGTCGGGAAACTGCGCCCTGAGAGCCGCGTACTTGTCGAGCATGGCTTTGGCGTCGGCCTGGCCAACTACTGCGTCCATGAAAAACCGCGCCACCATGTCCCCTGAGATATCCGAGGTGGTCACTTCATCCACAGCGAAACGCTGGTTGAGTTGCATAAGACGCGCATCCGCGTCCAAGGCCGCAAACGCCGGATCCGCCATCAGTTCGCTCACGTTCATGCCCGCATACGCCGGGCCGCACATCATCATCAACACCACCACGATCCCCGCAACCCGTTTCATTCGCTACCTCCCAAGAGCCTGTTCGTTATTTACGCTCGCAAAAGACGTGTTTTCCACACCAAATAGGATTACCTTGGTATTGTAGCTCGCAATTTGAGTCGTGCGCAAGGCGGGAAAGAGTAACAGGCCTTGTTGGAATGAGAGTGGAAGGCGGCGGGCGGGGCTCCAACACATCAGAGCCGGGCCTTGGCCCAGCTACCTTTATTGCGGTCTAGAGAGTACTCGAAATTGCGGGATAAAGAACTACTGTTCAGCCGGCTCCTGACCCATGAGTGTGGTCAGGGAAGCATAGCTGTCTTCCAGCAAACGCGGTTCTTCAATGGCCTGCTGGAGATAGGAGCGGATGGGGCTGATCATGGCCAGGGCCTTGTCGATCTCGGGATTGCTGCCCTGGGAATAGGCCCCGATGTTGACCATGTCCTCGACACGGCGATAGGTGGCCAAGTTGGCGATGAAGCGGCGGCCCGCTTCGATGACCTCGCCCGGAGCTACGTCGGAACGCAACCGGCTGATGGACTTGAGCACGTCGATGGACGGGTAGTGGCCTTGGTCGGCCAACTCGCGGGTCAGCACAATGTGCCCGTCCAGGATGGAGCGGGTGGAGTCGGCGATGGGCTCGTTAAAGTCGTCGCCGTCAACGAGAACGGTGTAAATTCCTGTTATAGTCCCGCTCCTGCTGCGCCCGGCCCGTTCCAAGAGCTTGGGCAGATGGGCGAACACCGAAGGCGTGTAGCCCCGCGAGGTGGGCGGCTCGCCCACGGCCAGCCCCACTTCCCGGGCCGCCATGGCGAAACGGGTCACGGAATCCATCATGAGCAGCACGTTCTTGCCCTGGTCGCGGTAATACTCGGCAACAGCGGTCGCAGCATAGGCCGCGCGCATGCGGATGAGCGGGCTCATGTCCGAGGTGGCCACCACGAGCACGGAACGGGCCATGCCCTCGGGTCCCAGATCCTTTTCAATGAACTCGACAACTTCCCGGCCACGCTCGCCGATCAGGCCGATCACGTTGACATCGGCCTCGGTGTAGCGGGCCATCATGCCCATAAGCGTGGACTTGCCCACGCCGGAGCCGGCCATGATGCCCACGCGCTGGCCCTTGCCCAGGGTCAGCAAGCCGTTGATGGCCCTGACGCCCACATCCAGGGGATCGGTGATGCGCGGCCGCTCCAAGGGATTGGGCGGCGATGCGTACAGGGGGTAAAACTGGTCCGCAGGCAGGGGCCGGCCCGTATCAAGGACATTGCCAAAGGCGTCCACGGCCTGGCCAAGCAGGCACTCGCCCACGGGAAACAGGGGCGGTTCGCTCACATTGCGGATCAGGCTGCCCGGCTGGATGCCGCGCATGTCGCCGTAGGGCATGAAAAGAAGCTGTTTGTCGCGAAAGCCCACCACCTCGGCGGGAATGACTTGCTCGCAGCCGTCCTCGGGCAGGAGGTGGCAGACCGCGCCCAAAGGCGCGCGTACGCCTTGCCCCTCAAGCACCAGCCCCACCACCTTGGAGACCTTGCCGTAGGTGCGGCAGGGCTCCACCTGGTCAAGCAGGGCCAGGCATGCCGAGGGATCAGGGCTCATTCCGGAGTCTCCGGCTCGTTGGTGGTCCCCATCCCTTCATCAGGCAAGGTCACCCGCTCCAGAACGTTCATGACGGCTTCCCGCCGCGAGGAAATGGAGCTGTCCACCAAGCCGTCGCCGCTTTCCACGATGAGCGATCCCGAAGACAGTTTGCCGTCGGGGATGATCCGCCATTGGGAGGCCTGGGGGATTTCCTTGACCGCCAGACTCAACAGCTCATTGAGGATGTCGCGGTCCTCGGGGTGGACCCGCAGGGTGAGCCTGCGCTCGGTCTCCAGGATTTCCACGGCCTGATCCAGGTATTTGGTGAGTACTTCGCGGCGCTTTTGTTCGATCTCCAGGCCCACGATCTTGTCCACGGCCGCGCAGGTCAACGCGGTCAAGTCCTGGCGAAAGGATTCCCAGATAGCATTGCGGCCTTCGCGAACGCCGTCCAGGGCCCTGGCCAGGGTCTGGGACAGGTCTTCCCGGACTTGCATCAACTGCTCGTCAGCCTGGGACAGGCCTTGGGAAAACCCTTCCTCCATGGCCCGCTTCTTGATCTCCCGGGCCTCTTGCTCGGCCTGGGCAAGAATCTCTGAAGCGCGCTTGGCCGCCTTGGCCTTGACCCGGTCCATGTACTCGTCGTCCAGGGCCGCGCGCCATTGGGCCTCCCGGTTGCCGGTCAGCTCCTCAAGGGTATACTCCATGCCGCCGGACGGGCCTCCAGCCATGAAGACCCGGCCCGAGCGGGGCTTGGGAGTGTTGTCATCAGATAAAGACATCGCTGGACCCGCGGCTGATCTGGATGCGGCCTTCCACTTCCAGGCGACGCACCGTCTTGACGATGTTCTGCTGCGCGCCTTCCACGTCGGACAGGCGCACCGGCCCCATGATTTCCAGGTCTTCCTTGATCATGGTGGCCGCGCGTTCGGACAGGTTGCCAAAGAACTTGTCCTGCAAGTCCTCGGACGCGCCCTTGAGGCTCATGGTCAAGTCCTCGTTGGAGATCTCCTTGAGAAGCTCTCGGATGGAGCGGTCGTCCAGGGACTTGATGTCGTCGAACACGAACATGAGGTTGCGGATGTCCTCGGCCAGTTGCGCGGATTCCTCCTCGATCTCGGCCAGGACCTCTTCCTCTGTGGCCCGGTCAACGGAGTTGAGAATCTCGGCCACAGCCTGCACGCCGCCGACTTTTTTGCCTTCCTTGCCGCCCATGGCCACGAGTTGGGTTTGCAACACCTTGTCCACTTCCACGAGCATTTCCTCGGGCACGGCCTCAAGCTTTGCCAAACGCATGAGCACCTCGGGCCTGACCCCGGCCGGAAGGTTTGAAAGCAGTTCAGCGCCTTGGTCCGAATGAAGATGGCCCAGGAGCAAGGCCAGGGTTTGCGGGTGTTCACTGCGTAAAATTTGCGACAAGATGCGCGGGCTCACGTTTTCCAATTCGCGGAACGGCGCGGGCCCATGGTCCATTTCCAGGGAGTCCATGATGTATTTGGCGGTGTCGCTGTCCAAGTTCTTGGTCAGCATGCGCTTGACGATGTCTTGGCCGCCGCTGAGGATATCCTGACCCGTAACCAGGGCCTTGTGATAATCGCGCACCACCTCTTCCACTTCTTCCTTGGGAATGGTCTCCATCTCCATCATCACCTTGGAGACCTGGGCGATCTCCTGGCGGTCCATGCGCTTGAACATCTCGGCCGCGAACTTGTCGCCCATGGCCAGGAGAAGGATGGCGGTCTTATGCGCTCCCTCGATTTTCTCAGCCAACTCGGACCCCCTCCTGCTGCTTCATCCAGGACCGCAGGATGGCCACGGCCTGGTCGAAATTCTGCTCGGACAGCTGCTGCGCATGGGCCTTGATGTCGTCGATCTTCTTCAAGGCGTCCATGGCTTCCACTTCTTCTTCGTCAGCCTCCATGAGGGCCAAACGTTCCTCGCCCTCGGGCAGGCCTTCCAGGCCTTCCACCATCTCACCGGTAACCCTGGGCCGCACCAGGGCCAAGATCACGGGCCGGACCACCATGACCAAGAACAGGAAGATGAGCAAGGCCGAAAGGATGGGCTTGCCCAAGCGCATGGCGTACTCCATGATGGTGTCCATGAGGCTCAGTTCCACTTCTTCCTCGGGCCCGCCAAAGGAGATGGACGAAACTTCGATCTGGTCGCCGCGCGTGGCGTCGAAACCCACCGCACTTTGCACGAGTTGTTGGATGCGCGTCAGTTCCTCGTCGGCCAGGGGCGTGAATGTGGTCTCTCCGGTCTCCTCGTTGGTGGCGTAGGTGCCGTCCACAATGACCGCAACGGACAAGCGCTGGACTTGACCCAGGGGCTCCACGATGTCCTGGGTCACGGAGTTGATTTCAAAGTTGGTGGTCCGTTGCTCGCTGGTGGTCTGTTGCTGGGACAAAGCGCCGTTGATGCCGTCCCCGCGAAAATTGGCCTCGGGCACACCGGATTCCACATTGGCTCTGCCTTGGGTGGTTTCCTCGGCCCGTTGTTCGCTGCGCACGACCGCGCTGTCCGGGTCGTATTCAGTGGAGTGGATGGTTCTGTGGCGAAAATCAAGGTCCGCGTTGACCTTGGCGATGACCCTGCCCGGTCCCATGACCGGGTACAGCATCTCCTCAATACGCCGCTCCAGGCTCGACTGCAAGGTCATTTTGTATTCGAGCTGGGTGGTGGTCATGCCTTCCAAGGTCTCGCCGTCACTGGGGGAAAGCAAGATCTTGCCCTTGGTGTCGGCCACGGTGATGCCTTGGGCATCCAGGCCTTCCACGGACATGGCCACCAGGTTGATGATGGCTTCCAGTTGTTTGTCGGACAGGGTTTGTCCTTCCTTGAGCTTGAGCACCACCGAGGCCGAGGCGTCGCGCTGGTCTTCAATGAACAGGCTGCGCTGGGGGATGACCAAGTGCACCCTGGCCCGCTCGATTTCCACGAACTCGGCAATGGTGCGCGACAATTCCCCTTGCAAGGCTCTTTGGTAATTAATGCGCTGGACAAAGTCGGTCTGGCCGACCTTGACCTGGTCAAAGATCTCAAAGCCCACGCCTTCGCCCACCAGGCCGCCCTCGCCAGCGACCAGCAGCCGCAGGTCATAGACCCGATCCTCGGGAACCATGATCGTGGCGCCGTTTTCCGTGAGCTTGTAGTCGACCTTTTCCTTTTCCAGCAGCTCCACGACCCGGGCCGCATCCTCGGCGTACATGCGCGAGTAGAGCACCTTGAAGTCCGGATTGTTCATGAGCAGGACCAGCACGAAAAAGGCCACGATAACGGCCAGGGCCAGTCCGGCGATGAAAATGCGCTGGGTGACGTTGGTGGTGGACCATACCTGCTTGATCCTGTCCATGGACCGTTCGATAAAGGATGGCATCGGCTACTCCGCTCTCTGGATGTTGCTGGTCTTGGGGTTCCCTTACTTTCCCGCGGCGCGTTCCCTAGATGGGCATGCGCATGACTTCCTTGTAGGCTTCCATGACCTTGTTGCGCACGGCCGAGGTCATCTGCATGGCCACCTGGGCCTTTTGCAGGGAAATCATCAACTCGTGCACGTTTTGCCGCTCGCCCGAGGCAAATGCTTCGATCATGGTTTCCTTTTCCACCTGCAAGTCGTTGACGTGGTTGAGGGTGTCCTGCAGGGCGGACGTGAATTGCGATTCACTGCTGGAGCCGCCATGCTCCGACCTGTTGGAAGAGGATTCACTTTTTTCCGAGATCTTGCCCAGGTCCATGGCGGCGCGGTAAGCGTCCATGGCGATATTGTTGATGGCCATTGTCTACTCCTTACAAATGCTTAGCCCCGACCCAATTCAAGGGCTTTTTGGAACATGGTCTTAATGGACTCGATGGTGGTCACGTTGGCTTCATAGGACCGCATGGCGGTCAGCATGTTGGTCATCTCTTCCACCACGTTGATGTCCGGATAATTGACGTAGCCCTCTGCATCCGCGTCGGGATGGCCCGGCTCATAGACCCGCTTGAAGGGGCGGCTGTCCACGGCGATGTCCAGGACGCGCACACCTTTTATCTCCCTGTCCAGGGCCGTGTTCATGGCGCTGGAAAAGGGGGAGTCCACGGGTGTGGCCGCCATGGTCACGGAGCGGCGTTGATAGGGACCGCCCTCGGAGGTGCGCGTGGTCTTGGCGTTGGCCAAGTTCATGGAAATGACGTTCAAGTTGGTGCGCTGGGCGGACAGGGCCGAGGCCGCAATGTCGAATGCCGTCATGAAATCCATCAGCGGCCTCCTTCCTGGATAATCTTCTTGAGCCCTTCGAAGTTGTGTTTGAGCACCGTGGTCAGGGCGTTGTACATCATGGTGTTCTTGGTCATGGCCGCCACTTCCTTGTCCAGGTCCACGGAATCATCGCCCATGACCACCTGGGGCGAAAAGGACCTGCTGGATTCGCCGCTGACGTCGCTTGGATTGAACTCGGACGGGATATGCCCGGCTTGGGTCCGGGACATTTTGCCCTTGGCGTCCAAGGCCAAGGCGTCTTGGAGTTCGTCCTCGAACTCAATGCGGACGGGCCTGTAGTGGGGGGTGTTGATGTTGGCCAAATTGCTCATGACGAGATTTTGACGCGTCAGCCGCAAATCCATCACCCTGCCCACAAGATCGATGTGCTCGGAAAAGAGATGTTTCATGGGTTTCCTCCGGTCTAGCCGTTCCCTCTCCCTTGGAGGTGACTAGATCACGGGCAAGGAAAAGCAAAACCCATTCCAATGGCGCAAGATGCTTAAATTGCTAGTCATTCGAGTTCCCCTCCATCTGTTTCCTCTAGATTCTTGGCGCTTTGGCTCCAAGACCTTCTGTAAACCTCCTGTTTTCCAAAAGATGTCTGGCATGGTGTTTGCTTTTTCTCTGACATGCCAACCATACCGGCATGTTTTGTTCGAATATTACTGGCATGGAGATTGCTTAATACAGACCAAACACCATTTGTGGGGAACAATCTTCCGATCATACGGAGGGGAAACATGAGCGACCATCTGGATTACGAAATCAACAAAGAACTTGGCGAGTGTTATCTGTTCATGGGCGACATGGACAAGGCCGAGGAGTATTACCTCAAGGCCATGGGCAGCAACGGCGTGCACTGCGACCCGTATCTGGGATTGGCGACCATTGCCGTGCAGCGCGGCGACCTGCCCCGGGCCAAGGAGATGTACATCAAGGCCTCGTCCATTGAAAAAAGCGACAAATCCGTGGCCGGATTGGCCCTGGTGGAGATGGAGGGCGGTGAACTCGACAACGCCTTTGTCCACTTCCAGGAAGCCCTGGCCATGAACCCGGAGAACATGATCGCGCTCTACGGCATGGTCCAGACCGGCAGCACCTTGGGACGCCTCAGCGACGTGGTGCCGCACCTGGTCAACTACCTGGCCGTGGATCCTCTCAAGGACAACGTCCGCTTCACCTTGGCCGGCTGCCTGGTCAGCTTGGGCGAGGAAGACGAAGCGAGCCGCCACCTCGAGCGGATCATGGAGAACGATCCGGAATTCACGCCGGCGCGTGAGCTCTACGAGAAGCTCTCGGCCTAGGCTGATATTTCCATATCTCCCCTCCCCATTTGATTTTCCGGCCTTCGGGCCGTGCTCGGGGGCCGGAAAATCAATCTTGAGCAAGCAGACTCTGCTTGCCTTTCGGCGTTTCCCTTGCCTTGCCCGGTCCTTGTCAAGACCAGCGGATTCTGGCACTTGCCCGGAAAAGACGACCTACTTGAAGGAGAACGCATGGATTCGCTCCCCATTCGCAGGGCAATACTCAGTGTGACGGATAAAAGCGGGCTGGTGGACTTGGCCCGGTTTCTCGTGGACGGTGGCGTGGAACTGGTGTCCACGGGCGGCACCAAAAAGGTCATTGCCGAAGCCGGACTACCGGTGGCCGCAGTGAGCGACGTCACGGGCTTTCCCGAGATATTGGGAGGCCGGGTCAAAACCCTGCACCCCCACATCCATGCCGGCATTCTCGTGGATAAGGACCAAGACGAACACATTCGCACCCTTGAGGAACTGGGCATCGCGCCTTTTGACCTGATTGTGGTCAATTTGTATAATTTCGCCCTGGCTGCGGAAAGAGGACTCGACCTCAAGGCCGCAGTTGAGGAAATCGACATTGGCGGCCCCACCATGCTCAGGGCTGCGGCCAAGAATTTCCACAGCGTGCTCGTGGCTCCGGAACCCGGCGTGTACCTGCGCATCATGCAGGAACTTGGAGACAATGAGTACTGCGCGGGCCTGGAGCTTCGCCGGGAAATGGCGGCCGCCACCTTCTCGGCCACGTCGCGCTACGACGCCATGATCACGGAATACATGGCGTCCCGTACCTAAAACTCAACCCAACCACCCTTTCCAGGATACCACCATCGCCAAAGTTTTCGGTAATACCCAAGGGCTCAAGCCCAGCCAACTCAAGGCGCTGTTGCGCCTTTACCACCGCCGCTATCCCGCCCAAGGCGGCTACACCCTGGAACAAGCCCGGGAACTCACCACCCTGTCCTATGGCGTGGGCCGCCAAATAGGCCTGCTCATTGACCGCCAGGGCAGGCCGCGCATGGTTATCGCGGGTACGCCCGACTCCATCTACATCCCGGACCTGTCCCGTTCGCGCCAGTCGCCGGGCCGGTTGCGGGGCCTACGCCTCCTGCACACCCACCTCACGGCCGCGCCCCTGTCCCAGGAAGACCTGATGGACATGCTGTTTTTGCGCTTCGACTCCTTGGCCGCGCTGACCATTGACCAAGACGGCGGTCCTTACCAGTTCCATTACGCCCATTTGCTGCCCGCCAATCCGGACAAGGAACCATACGAGGTGTTTCCGCCCCTGGCCTGGGACAAGGTAGACGTGGATTTTTCCGCCCTGGCCGAGGCCCTGGAGGACGAATTCAGCCGCTCCGGCGCGGTCATCGGAGAATCCCGCGCGCCGGGCAAGGCTGCCAAGGATGCTGCCCGTTCGCCCGAGCCCCCCGAGGGCCAGCCCGCGATCCTGGTCAGCGTGTCCACCCAGCCCCGCCCGGTCCAAGAAGCTTCTTTGGCCGAGTTGTCCGAGCTGGCCCGCACTGCCGGGCTGCACGTGGCCGACACCATGATCCAGCGGGTGGGCAAGATCAATCCCAAGTTCATCATGGGCAAGGGCAAGCTGGCCGACCTCGAGGTCATGGCCTTGCAGGCCAACGCCCAGGTCGTGATCTTCGACCGGGAGCTGTCTCCGGCCCAGATGCGCAATCTGGCCGAAATTACGGAACGAAAAATCCTGGACCGCTCCCAGCTCATCCTGGACATTTTTGCCCAGCGCGCCACCACGCGGGCAGGCAAGCTCCAGGTGGAAATGGCCCAGCTCAAATACACCCTGCCCAGGCTGGTGGGGAAAAGCCAGGCCCTGTCCCGGCTCATGGGCGGCATCGGCGGCCGGGGACCGGGTGAAACCAAGCTGGAAATCGACCGCCGCAAGATCCGCACCCGCATCTCCCGCATTGCCAAGGACCTTGATACGCTCCGCAAGCAACGCGCCTCCACCCGCGCCCGCCGCGCCAAGGCCGGTGTGCCGGTTGCCGCGCTCGTGGGCTATACCAACGCGGGCAAGTCCACCCTGCTCAACACCCTGACCCAGTCAAAGGTATTGGCCGAGGACAAGCTCTTCGCCACCCTGGACCCCACTACCCGCCGCTTGCGCTTTCCCCAGGAACGGGAACTGATCCTCACCGACACCGTGGGTTTCATCCGCCAGTTGCCCGATGAATTGCGCGAGGCCTTTCAAGCCACGTTGGAGGAGTTGTCCGCCGCTGACCTGCTCATTCACGTGTGCGACGCGTCCCATGTGGAGCTGTGGGAACAGAACCAGGCCGTGGAAACCATCCTCTCTGACATGGACCTGCACCATATCCCGCGCATCCGCGTGCTCAACAAATGGGACTTGCTTGGCCAAGAGCAGAGGGATGCGGCCCTGAGCCTGCTGCCCGAGTCCATTCCCGCCTCGGCCAAGACCAAGCATGGTTTGGAAGCCCTGTCCTCGGAAATTGTGAGCCGAGTGGACTGGGAGCGTTATTGCCGCCTGGAGCCTGTCTGGGACATGGAGGCCGAGGCAGAAGAAACCCCGCCCATCGTTATCACCAACAATTGATCCCTTGGCGGCACTTTTGCCTCGCCACGAACGCGGCAATCCACGCCATCTCCGAGCCGGGCTTGCACCCTGCGGGCCTGGTAGTGTATTTTCCCGGGGTGACGGTTCCAATACCGGCCAACACCTCCACCCCCGAGAGCGCCATGAAAACCGCACGCTTTTTCCCTGGTTCGGCTTGCGTCCTTGCCCTGGCGTTGATTGTGCTGTTGTCCTCGTGCCGCTTGGCCATGGTGTCCTCGACCCCGGAATACCCCTATGCCTCTTGTCTGCGCGTAACCGACGCCCAAGGCCAAGGTGCGACCCTCTGCCTGGACTACGGGAACATGGTCTGCGACTCGGTCACGCCTGATCCCCCGGGGGACCCGGCCCAGGCGTTCAGCCTGGCGGGAGGTGATTGCCGCCTCTTGACCCGCGCCACCATCATCGATGTGGAGCCCGGACTGGCCTACGGCGTCACCCTCTGGTCCGACGTTCCTTTGGAGGTCGAGGTTCGGGCCAGTTATCCCGCCCCTGCCCATGGGGCCGCTGCTTCCGGACACTCCTCCGCCGGTGTCCATTTCGACATCGTATCCCTTGACCAGAAAACCTCCTTGGCCAGGATATTCACCCCCGGAGATAGGCCGGGCAAGTCCGTGTTCGAAATATACGTCTCCGGCAAGCTCGCGTCCGCAATTACTTTTCTGTTGACCAAGGATTGACCCTGCCCATGAATCGCGCCACACTCGCGCCCCATGTCACGAACGTCAACCAAGGAATATACATGCATCGCTTGACCTTTATCCCGACCCTGCTGATCCTGCTGGTCCTGCTTCCTGCATGCCGGGGTGCGGCTCAGCCTGCGCCGGATTACCAACTGCCCTCTTGCGCGGTGGTTGACGACGACAACGGCCTGGAAGCAGAGCTTTGCCTGGATTACGGCCTCATGTCCTGCACTTCGGATCCGGCTGCCGTTGCCCAGGGGCTTTTGGTCACGGAAAACTGCCGCTTGCAGGAACACACCACCGTGGTGACGGTTGAACCGGGCGCTGCCTTTGGCCTGTATTTCGGTTCCAATGCGCCAATCACCGTGTCTGTGGAAATGGTGGTCCAAGCACCGGACCTGGACTTTGCGCCGGACCGCGTGCACACTTTTACCGACTTCCAGGTGTTCCGCAGCCATTCCGTGGCCCGTATTCTCGCGCCAAGCGACGGCGTGGGCAGGACACGCTTTCATATATCGGTCAACGGCCAACTCCTCAGCACCATCACCTTCCTGCTTCAGGACGCGAACCCGGTGACGCCGGAAAATGCCGAAGACCAATAGCCAGGCCATGCCCATGCGTATCAACAGCTTGCTCAGCAGCACGGCTCCGGCCCGGGACGTGGAAATCCGGGGCTGGGTGCGCACCCGCCGCGACGCCAAGGATTTTTCCTTTCTCGAGATCAACGACGGGAGCTGCTTGGCCAATATTCAGGTCATCGTGGATGCGGATTCTCCGGCTTTCGAGGGTCTCAGGGATGTGGCCACTGGAGCGGCGGTCCAGGCCAAGGGCGAGTTGGTGGAGTCGCCGGGCAAGGGCCAGCGCTGGGAAATTCGAGCCACTGACTTGCAGCTTGTGGGCCCGGCGGACAGCGAAACCTATCCCCTGCAAAAGAAACGGCACTCCGACGAATTCCTGCGCACCATCGCCCATTTACGGCCCCGCACCAATAAATACGGCGCGCTCATGCGCATCCGCTCCGAGGCCTCGTTTGCGGTGCACGACTTTTTCCGCAAGCGGGGATTCGTGTACGTGCACACTCCGATCATCACCGGCTCGGATTGTGAGGGCGCAGGTGAAATGTTCCGGGTCACCACCCTGGATCACGCCGCGCCTGTTGACCAAGCCGAGCCCCATGCCGGGGATTTTTTCGGCAAGGAAGCCAACCTCACCGTGTCCGGCCAGTTGGAGGCCGAACCCCTGGCCCTGGCCCTGACCGATGTATATACGTTCGGTCCCACGTTCCGCGCGGAAAATTCGAACACCCCGCGCCATGCCGCTGAGTTCTGGATGATCGAGCCGGAAATGGCGTTTACCGACCTCATCGGCAATATGGACCTGGCCGAGGCCTTTATCCGAGAAGTCACGATTGCGGTACTTGAGAGCTGCGCCAACGACCTCGATCTCTTTGCCCGCTTTGTGGACAAGGAACTTCCCGCCACCTGGGACATGCTCACGCAAAAGGAATTCGCGCGCATGTCCTATAACGAGGCCATTAATGTCCTGGAAAACTCGGGCAAGAACTTTGAATTCCCCGTTTCCTGGGGCATCGACCTCCAGACCGAGCATGAACGCCATCTCTGCGAAGAGTACTGCAAACGCCCGCTCATTGTTTACGACTACCCAAAAACCATCAAACCTTTCTACATGCGCGTGAACAACGACGGCGGCGAGCGTCCCACCGTGGCGGCCATGGATGTCCTCGCCCCGCGCACCGGCGAAATCATCGGCGGCAGCCAGCGCGAGGAACGCATGGACGTCTTGGAACAGCGTATGGACGAATTGGACATGGATGCCCGCCCTTATTGGTGGTATCTTGACTTGCGGCGCTTCGGCTCCGCGCCCCACTCGGGCTTTGGCATGGGTTTCGAGAGGTTCTTGATGCTTCTCACAGGTGTGTCCAACATCAGGGACGTGATCGCTTTTCCCCGCACGCCCAAGCACTTGGAGTTCTAAGTCGCAGGCTATGAAGCGCATCCTTTTTTACGCCCGAGACTTGTATCCCGCGCGGGGGGGCGGGAGCTTGTCCATGATCCCCCTGCTCTCGGCCATGGCGGCCCGGGGCCATGCCGTGGTTTCCGTGAACTCGGGGCTGGGCAAGGGGATCACCGAGGAGACCATCTTTTTTGCGGACGGCTTTTCCGGCATTGTATCCCTCAAACCCGAGGAGCGCGTCTTGGAAGTGGCGGCCGGACTCGAACCCGACCTGCTCGTGACACAGGGCTGGGGCTCCGCCGAGGCCGTGCTCCTGGCCAAGGAACTCCGCGTTCCCTGCGTGCTGTTCATCATCGACCTTATCCAGCTTACTGACCAGGCCTATTGCGATTACGGCTTGGATTTCGCGGCCAACCGGGAAATCTTCTCCATGGCCGACATCGTGGTGGCCAACAGCCATTATACGCGCAAGCGCGTCTTGGAACTGGCCGCCATTGACTCCACCGTGATCTATCCAGTGATCAGGGAAGAGGATTTCCAGGCCGAGGAACGCCAGGAGCAGGGATTCGCCACCTTGGCCGGGGCCACGCCTCTCAAGGGGCTCAACCTGCTCTTGGAGCAAGCCCCGCGCATACCTTGCCCGTGCCTGGTCTGCGGCGACATGCCCCCGGAGTTCGCGGCCAGGGTCGGCAAGACCCCCAATGTGGCGGCAACCGGCCATGTGGACGACATGCGCGAAGTGTATTCGCGCACCTCGTGCCTGCTCATGCTTTCCCAGTGGGAAGAGACCTTTGGCCGGGTCATGGTCGAGGCCCACCTCAACGGCATACCGGTGGTGGCCCTTGACCGGGGCGCGGCGCGGGAAGTGGCGGGCAAAGCCGCTATTTACGTGAGCCAGGCCAAGGACTTGCCCAAGGCCGTAAAGGACGCTCTCTCCATTGACCCTGAACTGTGCCGGGAAAACGCGGCCCGGTTCAAATCCAAGGAACAAATCGACACGTTTGGGAAGTTGGTGGAAATGGTCTGAGTGGTCGTAGATACTGTCATGCCTGCTCAAGGAAATCATGCTTGAGCGCCCAATTCACGAGAAATTTTCCCTTATCCGTCCCCATATCCGGGTACGCTTCCATTAGCTGTTCCGTCATTTCCCCCACTGACCGTGGTTTGCGCGCCAGAAACACCAATGTCTTGAGCTGTTCCACATCCACCAGCCCTTCCAGCCCCTGATAGATGATCGGGCTTTCCTGGCCCCGGTACAGGGCTTCGCCTGAGCGGCTCCACACGAGAATCACTTCAGGAGTCAGCGTTGAGGTGGGGTACGCTCCAAAGATGCGGCCAAAGGGCATGGTCAGGGGGTGTTCGGCCTGGCGCACCCCGTCTTCATTTGGGATGGGCTCCTGCCATAACCGCTCCCAAAGCTCCACCCACTTGTCGATGATCCTGGGCCAGGCAAAGGCGCGGGCCATATCGCGGCCCGCCTCGCCCATGGCCGTCCTTTTCCCGGGGTCAGCGATCAACTCGGCCAGGCTTTGGGTCAAACCCTTAACCTCAACAGCGGTTTGCTGGGCCAGCAAGAGGTGGTAGCGGTTCTCGGGCTGGAGCGGCGCCATAATATCGATAGGTTCGGTGTGCGCGGGCCCTACCGTGGGAATCAGATACCCGGTTTCCCCGTGGCGGACCAAGTCCTTGTAACCGTCATAATCCGAGGCGACCACGGGCAAGCCCGAGGCAGCCGCTTCCAGCAGTGTCAGACCAAAGGTCTCCTGGGGATTGTCCGAGGGCGACACAAAGATGTCCGCTGCTTGGAAGAGACGGCGCTTCCTGGCCTCGTTGGGCCGCAAGTGCACGGAGAGCTGTAGGCCCATGGCCTTGGCCAAGCCCTGCACCTTGGCCAAAAAGGGCTCCTCGTCATCACCCCAGCCCGCCATGGCCAGGCGCACCTTGCCGTGGTCAAGGCCATCCTGGAAACAGCGGTTCAGGGCCCGGAACACAGCCAGGTAGTCCATCTTGGAAGCGTGGTGCAAACGGCCAAAGACCAGGATCATGACCTGGTCCTGGCCCACGTTGAACTCTTTGCGCAGGGCTTCCCGCACATCAGGTCCTACTGGAGCCATGTCCTCACGCACCCCCAAGGGAATCAACTCCACCCTGGGTGCGGGAAACCGCGTGGGGTCAAGGCCGTAGTTCTCCCGGAGCATGGCGTAGAATCCCTGAACCACGCCTTGGCCTGTTTGGGACGTAGCCACCACGCAATCCCTTGCCGTGGTCCCGGTCCACATGTGGTGGAGGAACGCAGCGGGATACACCGCGTAACTCAGGGAATGGGTGGCCCCGGTAATGGGAAACAATTCCTTACTGTATCGGTTGCGCAGGGCAGCCACATGGTGCGGGAGGAAAATGCAGTCAGACTGGTGAAAGCAGTGATAGGATGTTTTCCCCAACAAACCGGGGAGTTCGCTGCGGGGAAATATGCGGCACTTGGCCCTGGCTTCTTCCGACGCCTCCAGTTTCAGCGCCTTTTTCAGGCCGCGTATCTGGCCGGGAGCGTCCAGAAAGAAGTGGTATTCGGAAAAAGGGTCCGCCTCCAGGAGGTGGCGCAGGAAATCGGCGTTGGCCACGCGGCGGCCCACAATGGCTCCGGACTCGAAAAAGGGATCCAGAGTGCCCCAGATGCGTTGATTAGCCATGCCGAGTCCAAGCCGAGTGTGTCAGGGGGAAGAGTGTTGCCATGACTGAGCTAGGTTTTCAGGTCCACGATCCTGCCGCCTCCCAGCTCAACCACAAAGCCGGTGGTGCCGGGATGCACGTAGAAGTTCCGGGTGGCTGGCGGCACATTGAGCTGCCCTGCCGGCTGCGAGGCGAGGAAGTCCACGGTAGGGGCCTCGTCTGGCACGGGCTGATCAATGTGCGGACCATAGGTGTAGGAAATCTCCATGGCTTTTCCCCTTACAGCCAAATATAGCTCAGGATCAGAGGGGAGACAACCCGGACGCATTTTTTTGGAAAAAGTGCTTGACTCACTCTCGGGGAAGTGTTTAAAGTGCCCTCTTGTCGCTGAGGGAATTTCAGCGGCTTTTTTTGGGCGAAGCCAAGCCGTATTTGCCCGAAAAACGGGTTCCTTGACAGATAAATAGCGAGCCGGGCCAAGTATTGCCTGGATGTGGGAAGATGTTTTCATTTTTCCGCTCCAGGTGCCGGTTCAGCGTAGTGACAGCCGCGCTGATACCGGAACAAAGCCTAGTTTAGTTTGATACTCAAGCCCTCGGATCTTTTGGATCCGTTGGTTTTGCGACTTTCAACTGGAGAGTTTGATTCTGGCTCAGATTGAACGCTGGCGGCGTGCTTAACACATGCAAGTCGAGCGAGAAAGG
>QZKZ01000363.1 GCA_004796465.1 Desulfovibrio sp. | reverse complement strand
TTATTCAATACCCAAGCGGGCCGCTTCCTCGGGTTCTTGTTCTTTCAGCAGGTCATAGTCCGCATACTGGGTGATAATGTTGAACGAGGACAGGAAGTTGGCGAAGTCGTTGTCCTCGGCCCGGTAGTGTTCGATCACCTGGGAGAACTGCTCGAACTTGCCAGGGTCGATGCGCATGAAGGCGCTGGTCAAGGCGCTGTTCACCTGGGCCTTGTCCGTATCGCTCATGCTCTGCTTGATCCCGCCCAATTCCACGAGGCGGGAGATCATGTCTTCCTTGAGGGCTTCGAGTTGGGATTTTGCCTCGGCCAGGGGCGGAGGATTGTCGGCCATACCCGCCACAGCGTCCAGTCCCTCGTTGTAGATGGACACGATGGCGTCGGCAACGTCAGCCGGGGACGAGGGGGCGGAGGAAGCGCTTTCAGCCTCTGCTTCGTCAGCGCTGCTGCTTTCACTGGCGCTGGCGCTTTCACTGGTGCTGCCGCTTTCATCGGCGCTGCCGGTGTCGTCGCCGCAAGCGGCAAGGCCAAGCATGGTGATGGTCAGCAGGACAAACAAGATCTGTTTCAAGGGCATGGGGAATCTCCTGATAGAAGGTGAATGGAGTATGTGGCTTATTCAATACCCAACCTGGCGGCTTCCTCGGGCTCTTGTTCCTTGAGCAGCTCAAAGTCCGCGTACTGGGTGATGGTATTGATGGAAGCCAGGAAGTTGGCAAAGCCGATGTCCTGGGAGCGGTAGTGGGCCAGGACCTCGTTGTACTTATCGAACATTTCCTTATCCACGCCCATGAACTTGCTCAGCAAGGCCGAATCAATGGCCGACTGGTCGGATTCGTTCATGGTCGCGCGGATCTTGCCCAGTTCCACCAGGCGGGTGATCATGTCTTCCTTGAGGGGCTCAAGCTGGGCCTTGGCCTCTTCCAGGGACGGCGGATTTTCGGCCATGCCCGAGATTGTGGTCAGGCCTTCCAGGTAGATGTCCATGACGGCTTGGGCCACTTCGTCAGGGGAGCCGGGCGTGCCGCCGCCATCTCCGTCGCCGCCGCACGCGGCCAGGCTGAACATGGACAGGATCATCATGACGACAAGGGCTTTTTTCCAGAGCATAGTGTCCTCCTGGGGTTGCAGGAATACCGGGGGGGTGCTTGCCCATGAGCGCGATGGCTCAAAAGGGATCATTTTTCCTCAGTAGCTGTTCGGGGCGGCTTCGTCAACGAAACCGAGAAAAAGATGGACACATCATCCATGTATTCCTCCGGGCATCAGAGGTGATGACGGACATGGTCGAAGAATTTTTCCGGGATGGAAGAAAAAGAGCCGGGCCCGGAGTGGAGCCCGGCCAGGGGAAAGGGGTCAGGGGTGAATCGCGGCACCCCGGTATTGGATTGGTGTTTGGCCGGTCCAATTGCTAAAGGCCCGGGTAAAGGAATTGGTGTCTTGGAAGCCCAGGAGGAAAGATATTTCTCCAGGGGGCAGCATGGAATTGGCGAGATAATGCTGGGCCAGCTCCTTGCGGGTTTGCTTGAGGATATCTTGGAAATTCGCGCCTTGGCAGCCCAACCGGCGCTGCAAGGTGCGCTTGCTCATGGCGAGTTGGCGGGCCGTCTCTTCAATGGAACTTTCTCCTCTGGGCAGCATTTCCAGCAGGGCGCTTTTCACCCTTTGCGCCGTGTCAGCTTCGCTTTCCAGGTCTGAGAGGCGGAGTTTGAGGTCTGGCTCAAAAAAATCCCACAAAGCCGAGTTTTCCGTGAGAAAGGGGCGCTGGGCGTCCTCTGCCGTGAAGGATATCTGGTAGCAGCCGCCCACCTGAACCTGCATACCAAAGTAGCGGGTGTAAGGGGCGGGGTCCATAGGAGCGTGGATGAACTGGACTTGGGCCGGAACAATATGGGCGCGGGTAGCGAGCCGGGCGAGCTGGGTAAAAAACACCATTTCCATGGCCCCAAGGGAACTGGGTATTTCAGCCTTGTACCCCACGCAGTCGATGGCGACCGTGGTGGAGGTATTGGTGATGTCAACGGCCAAGTTCATGGGGCCGATGAGCCGTTTGAACTCATGCAGGCGGCTCAAGGCCATATTGAGGTTGGGGCTGCACAGGGCGGCGAACAGGGCGGGATCAAAGGCCTCCACGGAAATGGCCTCGCCCAGGAGAATGGGGAGTTCCCTTTGTCCTGCAGCCATTTCCACGCCGCGCCACAGGGCAAAATATTCGGCGGTGCTCATGCTGGCTTCAGGGCGGGAAAACAGGTCAGCGGGCAATCCTCCCAACTTGAGGACATCCACGGGGTTGATGTCCATATCCGTGAGGAGAATCTTCCAGCCGGGTTGGATGCGAAAGCGGGTCGCCCGTTTCATGGTTATTTCCTTGGTCTTGCTATGGGAGTGTTTGCATGGTTTTGGATATACTGAAGTAATGAAATGATTGGAAGCCTTGTTAAGGCGCGGGCCATGCCAGGGACTTTCTCCCCGGACATGGCCCGCGCACTTGGGAGGCCAGCTACAAGCCCATTTGAGCCTTGACTCCCTGGATGAAGGTGGCGTCGTCCGCTGCCTTGCGATTGGCCATGAAGACTTTGGCGTCCTCGCCGGCGGTATAGCGCAGTTGGTCCGTGCCGTCGGTTGCGGCTTGAAGGATAACCTCCGCCACGACATCTGGGGAGGAGCCGCCATGCGCGGCAGCGCCGAATGCGGCCATCAGCTTTTCCACCATTGCCTGGTATTCGGTCAGGGTTGTGTCGTTAGAGAAATCAAAGGAACGGCCGCCAAAGTCGGTCTTGATCATGCCCGGTTCCACTATCTTGACCTTGACGCCAATGGCTTCCAATTCAAAGTGCAGGGCTTCGGAAAGGCCTTCCACCGCGAACTTGGTGCCGTGGTAGAGGGTGCCCAGGGGGAAGGTCATCTTGCCGCCAATGGAGGAGATGTTTACGATCACACCGCTTTTGTTGGCGCGGAAATGGGGCAGGATTGCCTTGGTGGTCTCCAGCAGACCAAAAACATTGACCCCGAACTGGCGTTCGATTTTTTCCATGGGCGTGGCTTCCAGCAGCCCGTATGCTCCGTAGCCCGCGTTGTTGAGCAACACGTCGATTTTACCGAACTTGTCGATACCTTGGGCCACCGCGCTGGTGATGGACCCTGAGTCCAGAACGTCCAGCCGGGTCACAAAGATATTGTCCAGTTGGGTCAATTCGGTTTCCTTTTCCGGGGTGCGCATGGTGGCGATCACGTTCCAACCCTTTGCTTGAAAAAGCTTGGCTGTGGCCTTGCCGATACCGCTGCTTGCGCCGGTGATGAGAATGGTCTTGTTCATGGGGGTCTCCTCGGGGTTGAGTGCTTGGGCATACTGCCCAGTGAATGATTTGGTTGTAAAAGCCGTTTCTAATTGTGCTCCACAGCTTGGGCCATTTTCTGAAACAGGCTGCGTACGTCGAATTCGTCGTCTCCGTCGTAGCGCGGAGCGTATCGCTCAAAAGCCGTGCTGATTTCCTGGTGCCGGGTGTTGATGCGCTCCATGTTGTAGGCGTGGGAAACGATGAAGAATTCGTTGTTCTTGATCTGTTGCATGGCCAGGGCGGTGTATTTGTCCGTGTCCATGCCCATGGCCATGGCTTCGGACGGGCCCAACTCCGAACGGACAAAACCCGGGCAGATCAGGCCCACGCGGACATGGTCAGGCATTTCTTCGTGCAGGGCCTCGGTGATGGCGAGCACGGAATGTTTGGTCATGACGTAGGCAGCGCCCATGGGCACGCCGTTGAACAGGGAGTTTTCAGAGCCCACGTTGTAGATGGCCGCTTCTGTTCCCTGCTCAAGAAACCGCTTGCCGAACACAGTTGACCCGTTCCAAACTCCGAGCACGTTCACGTTGAAAATGCGCTGCACGTCTTCAAGGGGGGTATCGACCATGCTGCGCTGGTGCAGCATCATGCCCGCGTTGTTGACAATGACGTCGGCCCGGCCAAAGGCTTCCCAAGCAAAGTCTGCCAGAGCCTCGACCTCCTGGCGCTTGGTCACGTCGCACATGAAGTACCGGGCCTCGACGTTCGCCTCGGACAGCTTGGATACGGCCTCTTGCAGGCGGTCCTCCCGCCTGGCGGCGAGCACGAGTTTCGCGCCCTCCTCGCCAAAGCGTTGGGCAAGGGAAAAACCAATGCCCGTGGCGCCGCCGGTAATCACAACGACCTTGTTTCTGAAGTCTTTCATTGCCTTGTCTCCTGTATTGCGGCCCGGGCTGTCCAAACAAAGCCAAAGGCCTCTGAAGATGAAATGGTGCCATTCGTTGCTCAGGAAAATAGGGAGCCAAGGACTCCAAAACAATCGCGGATCGCGCCACAGTGCATGCTGATGACGCCACAGCGGAAAGAAATCAGGTCACCAAAGCGAACTCGCTGAAATAGCAAGGGAACTGGAAGAGGGGCACGTAAAAACTTAGTCAATTGGGAAAGAGCAGGATCTTGCGAAGGGCGGAATCGTCCTTATCTGGTAGGGTACGTTGATTCACACTGAAGAAATTTCCATGAAACCAAAGGATGGCCCATGGCTGTTAGATTCCTCCTGAGTGTAGCGTTGTTGATGATGTGTTCCTCCCCGCTTCTGGCCGCGCAAGCCTCGGAGTCGCTCCAGGCCGATCCCTTGCCCGATGGCGAGGTTTTTCCGGTGGCCGAGCTGTCCGGGGACCTGACTGCTGAGCAGCGCTCCTATCTGGGACTTATCGAGACCACAGAGTCCTTTTCCCTGACAGATATCCGGGCTGACGTGCTCATCGTCGAGATCTACAGCATGTATTGCCCGTTCTGCCAAAAGGAAGCGCCCGTGGTGCAGGAGCTGTACGACCTGATCCAGGCAAGGGGCCTGGCGGACAAGGTCAAGATCATCGGCATGGCCGCGGGCAATTCTCAGGCCGAGGTCGAGGTGTACCGCGCCAAGTTCGCGCCGCCCTATCCGCTGTTTCCCGACTTTGACTACACCTTTCACAAACTGTGCGGCCAGGTGGGCACGCCGTATTTCTACGTTCTTGAGCGTCAGGGCGAGGAGTTTTTCGTGGCCCTGCAACATCTCGGGCAAACCGAATCCGCTGAAGGCTTTTTACGGGACGTACTGTTCGCCACGGAAATCCAATAGGAAGGAAACATGAAGAGATATATTGCGTTTGTGGCCACGACGTTGCTTCTGTTGTTCACGTCCGCCGTAGCTGCAGCCGAGGATTCCGAAGCCTTTCAGGGCAGCATCTATCCAGTTCCTGAGCTGACACCTGTTGACAGCGAACTGCTGGTCCAGGTGGGCGACCCCATGCCCGACTTCAGCTTGCCCGCCATTGACGGGAGCACGGTCTCCCTGGGCGATTTCGCGGGGAAGCAGAACTTTGTGTTGTCTTTCATTCCTGCGGCGTGG
>QZKZ01000067.1 GCA_004796465.1 Desulfovibrio sp. | reverse complement strand
TCGTTCTTTTGTCCCATTACTTGGCCCGGCCGTCGCGATCCCCCCAACTCGACCGCTTGGCCGTGGGCGGTATGGTAGCCATGGCCGCCATGACCGTGCTCGGCGTACTGCTTTCCCTTTCCGAGCAGCCCCAATTTATTAAGCTCGCCCTGCATCGGGCCTCCATGCTGCTGGTTATCATCGGTTTGGTCTACGTGGTTGACGGCTTGTGGCGGGACATCCGAACAGGACCTTGGTGGCTGGCAGCCGTAGCGGGAACGGTCTTGATCTCCAACTTTTTATCTGGCTCCTCCGCTGGTTTTCCCGTGGCCTTATGCTTGTTGTTGGCTTGGCCGTCGATCAAGACCTTTTTCAGAGGCAAGGAACGGCCAACAGGCGCGATTTTGGCCGTGTTCCTGGCTGCGGTGTTGTGCTTGCTCATGGCGTTGTATTATTCCAAAGGCTGGCTCTCCTCCTGGCAAACTCCAGCCTATTTCGGTGGAAAGCAAAACATTGTGGCTCTTTTCATGCTGTCCATGCTCATGATCGTCATCAACTTTTGCAAGGAAAAAAGGGAATCCTGGAAAATAGTTCCTGGGCTGGCTGTTCTTATCATTTTCTTTTTCACTGCCGTGGCTTGGGTCCAAGATTCCGTTCCCGGGGCCTATAGCCGCACCCGCAAGGTCGAGTACATGGAAGCCCAGCTCTGGGCCAAGGACAACACGGAGACAGACGCCCTGTTCATGGTCGACCCAACCATCAGTTACGGATGGCGGGATTTTTCCTCGCGTTCCTCCTTTGGCGTGCTGCGCGAATGGCTGTACACTTGTTACGGCTACACCAATGACTACGACGCTTGGGTGCTTGGCCGCGAACGGTTCGGGGAATACGGGATCGACTTGGACCAGTCCGTGCCCGAGCCATCCATCATTTGGGGCGATATCATCACTGAAGCCGTACTCAAGCAGTTTTATACTTGGGACAAGGAGCGTTTTGCCCAGCTTGCGGACAAGTACGGCATCACTCACATTGTCATGCAAAAGATGTTTGTCCAAGCCGACCTGGGTATGGACATGGTCTTTGAAAACAACTTCTTTATCATTCTGGCTGCGCCGTAAATTTCTCTCTGCTCTCGCGCCCCTGTCCTCCCCTTGCCAAATCCGGCCTGGCGAGGACAGGGGTTTATCGGCATAATAACTCCAGCCTTTCCAGCATACTGGGGCGTGCCCTCCTGTCTAAAGGACCACTCGATTTCAGCCGATACGCATGGTGTCGGGGATGCTCATTTCCCCACTGGAAAACACCATGTCCACGCCCCTTACCCGCCCCAGAACCGCCCTTGTGCTGTCCGCGAGCCGCCATCACTCCAGCGCGGACCGGGCCCTGCTGCGCAAGCTGCGCATCGAGGTCCAGGCCCGATTTGACTCGGGCGTGCCCGGCATTGAGGCCATGCTTGCCAAGACCCCGGGCGTGGTGCTCTGCGACTGCGATTTGGCCGACATGACCGGCCTGGATTTCCTGGCCCTGGTCAAGCTGCACCCCAGCCTGGCCCATGTGCCCGTGCTTCTCCTGTCCACGGACAACACCCTGGCCGGAGTTTTGGAGGCGCTCAACGCGGGATGCGCGGGATACCTCATTCGTCCCTACTCCTTGCGCGGGTTCGTGCGCAACCTGCGCCGCGCCCTGACCTTGCCGCTACCCACGGCAGAAGAGCTTGCCCAAGCGCCCAATCCCGACGAGTTCGAGAACGCCTTCAACGCCTACACTCCCCCTCCTGAAGAGCCTGACGTTGCTGGCGAGCATTACGACCTCGGCATGGAGCACTTCCGCGCTGAACGCTTTGATGCGGCCATCAAGGAATTCGAAACCGCCACGCGCATCGACCCCGTGCGTTCCGAGGCGTTCACAGCCATGGCCCGGGCCTGGAAAGCCAAGGGCCGCCCTGATATGAGCGCCAAGGCACAGGGCGACGCTGCCGTGGCCATGCTGCGCCAAGGCCGGAATAAGGAAGCTGAACAGGCCTTCAGCAAGTTGCGCCACAATGCGCCAAGTGATGCCCACCCGGCCCTGGACAAGGCCGGTGACCTGGTTCGGGGCAACCGGTACACGGACGCGGCCCAACTCTACGCACAGACCTTTTCCCTGGGTGTGAGCCAGAGCCAAGTCCTGTCCCACGCCGCCAGGTCCTGCCACTTTACCGAGGATCCCCACTCCAGCGCCAAGCACCTCAGCAAGGAACTGGAGCGCACCGGGCTCTTCCCTGACGCGGCAACCACGTTCCAGCGGGTCATGGGTCCCGCGCCCAACTCAAGCAAGACTTCAGCCCTTGAAAAACAGCCCCTGCGCAAGGCCAAGGTCAAACCCGTGAGCTTGCTGCGCGAGGCTTGGTCCGTGGCCCGGTTCACCTACCAGGCCTTCCGCCAGAACGGCGCGGCATAGCCTGATCCTCTCTCAATCCCCATCTTCTTGCGGCACAGGCCATTGGCAGCTACTGTTGAATCTGGCTTGAAACCTGTGATCCTCTCAGGGAGCATTTTTCGTGGATGCGCCAAAAACAGCTTGGCTCCTCGACTGTTTGCAACGCTACTGGCCCAAGAACACTGAGCCCGTGGCTGCCTTGCCCGTGGCTTTGCATAAGGAACAGCCCACGGAGTCCCTTGAGCTTTGTGCCGTGGCCCTGCCCGAGTGGGCCGCGCACCTGGGCGTGGACATTGACGGGCTTGCCTTGCCCGGCCTTCTGGTACCCGTCCATTCTCTTCCCGGCGTTTCCAAAGGCGCCAAGCCTGATTGGGAGAATGTGGACTGGTGGGAAGCCGCGTTCTGGTACTTGTCCGGCCATGGAGAGTGGACGCACGAGCAGGAAAATGGGCCGATCCACTCCTATGCCTTCCGTCTCAAGAGCTTTGACAGCCGTGTCTGGGACAGGGCTTGGGTCAACCGCATCGGGCTGTTTCTGCGCTGCTGGGCCGCGCGAATCGCGGAAAGGGACGAAGAGGAGCTTTTCGGCCCCTTGCCCGACCCTGAGATCGTGCTCAGCCACGATGTGGACGCGGTGAGCAAAACTTTGCCCGTGCGGGTCAAGCAGTCCGCGTTCCACGGATTCAACGCCGTACGCGCCCTGCTGCGTTTCGATCCGGGCCAAGCTATGGCCAAGATCGCCAAGGGACTGTCCTTTCTCTTGGGGCCCGGCGACTACCTGCACATCGCCCGCGTGCAACAGCTCGAAGAGATGCACGGTCTGAGCAGTGTGTTCCATTTCTACGGCGGGCCTGGCGGGTATGGCCGCCCGCCGCACACCGTGCTGCTCGATCCCATGTACCGCGTGGACAAACGCCCAGTCTTGGCCGCGCTTCAGGAACTCCATGCCAGGGGCTGGACAGTGGGCCTGCACCCGGCCTATGCGTCCTGGGCCGACCCGGACAGCTTGCGCCAAGAAAAAGAACGGCTGGAGTCAGCCCTTGAAGCACCCGTCACCCACTGCCGCCAACACTGGCTGCGCTTTTCCTGGCAACACACCTGGCAGGCCCAGATCCAGGCCGGGCTCAGCCATGATTCGACTCTGGGCTTCAACGACAGGCCCGGCTTTCGCACGGGCGCTGCCCTGGCCTTTTCCCCCTGGGATCACGAACAGGGCAAACCCCTGGCCTTGATTGCCACGCCCCTGGTGGCCATGGACTCCCATTTCTTTGATTACGGTCAGTATGTCGATGACCAGGCGCGGCTTGCAGCGCTGCTGCACTGGGTGGACGAAATCGAGACGGTGTGTGGCGTGGGGTCGGTGTGCTGGCACCAGAGGGTCTGGTCGCGGGATTACGGTTGGGGCAGGGTCTACGAAGAACTTCTCCAGCACCTGGCACCCATTGGCGCGTGATTGGCTGGGATCACCTCACAGGCAACAAATCCTCCAGCCGCTTGAGCACCTTGGCGGCTACTTGTTCCCCGCCCCAGACCGGAAGATTCACTGACCGCCGGGAATACCCCGCGGAGCGGGGAAAGACATCGGCAGGGCCGCTGCCGTAGGCAGACATCTCCGGAATGTTGTATTCAATGAGCTGGCCCAACTGGACTCCCCGGTCCAAGGCCGCCTCCAGCAGGACTTCCCGTTCATCCACCAGCACCGTGAAGTGGGAATAGGTGGCCCCTTGCACTTGGGGCGGCAAAACACACTCGGGCCGCGACTCCAGGTGATCGAAGTAGTGGGCTGCCGCCTCTTGCCTGAGGCGCAGGGTACGGGGATAGCGCTTGAGGTTGGCCAGCCCGACTCTCGCCTCCACTTGGGTCATGGCCACCAGATAATCAGCGGGCATATCAATCCTGGCTTCGTCGTAGTACTGCACGTGGCGATTGAGTCTGCCGCTGCGCTCCAGCCGGTTGACCAGGCCGTACACCGGCCCCCAGAACGCGGGCCAGGCCGCATTGACATAAGCCAAACGCCGCAACCCCTTGCCCAGGCCAGGCCCGCTCAGCATGGCTTCTCTTTCTTGCAGGAGCTTTTCATGCAGCTTTTTATCGTCAAGGCTGACCATGCCCCCGAAAATGGAGCACAAGAGCTTGCTCACGTTGAGCCCGAAGATGGCGGCCATGCCCTCGCGCTGCACAGGGCGGCCCTGCCATGCCGCGTCAAAGGAATGGGCGCAGTCCTGGATCACTGTCACCTGGGGATGGGCGGCTTGGAACGCGGCCAATGCGTCGAGATCAACGGGATACCCGAAGATGGAGGTGGCGATGACTGCGGCGGTGTTGTCCGTGACCGCTGCCTGGGCCGCGCCCAGGTCCATGTTGAAACCGCCTGATTCGCTATCGACAAACACCGGGGTGTTGCCGCTGGTCACGATGGCGTGGGGCACGACCACGCAGGTATAGGCCGGGCAGATGATCTCCTTGCCGTGCAGGCCCAGGGCCTTGAGCAGGGCCACCAGGCCGGTGCGGCCGTAGGGAAAGGCTACGGCGTGCTGCTGTCCCATGCGCTCGGCGAACGCCGCCTCGAAACGGGCCACACTGTGTCTTGGAAGAAGCGACCAGGCCGCGAGAAGTTCGTGCAGGCCAAGGGGCGGCTTGAGGCGTGGGATCACGCTTTGTCTCCGGGCTGGAAAAATCCGCTGGTGGCCATGTGCGTGGCGTACACGGCAGTGTTGGGCGCAACCGGCTTCAGGTCCAGTTCCTTATCCAAGGAATCTTGGACCGCGAACTCCGAGCCCAGGGTTATGGTGCGGGTGTTGGTGGCCACAGCCCCCTTGCTGCCGGTGATGAGGAATTTCACCAAAAGCCGCTTGATCCACTCGCTGATCCAGCGCGAGCGCATGAGGGTCACGTTGAGGAACCGCAGCACCAGGAAGCGGCCCGGCGTAGGAAGCTGGTGATCGATCCGGCGCAAGGGCGCGGCAATGGTCAGCGAACTCCCCTCAAGATTGACCGTGTTGTTTGTATTGTAGCTTTGGCCGGACCAGAAGCGGCCCTTGGTGTCCCGGTACAGCGGGCCGGAATCCAACCGATGGTCCCCTTGTTTGCCTACTGTGCACCCGGCTCCGCCCTTGTGCGTGGAAACCACCGCATAATAGTCGGGCTGGTTGGCGGCCACGAGACCGGCCTCGGGGAAATGGCGGACAAAGGGTTCCGCTTCCTCGCAGGGCAAGGAGTCGGGCTCGGCGCGCTCAGGTTCAGTCCGAGCCAGGGCCGCGCGAGCATACTGGTTGAACAGCGGGACCAAATTGAGGTCGTCCATGGCGGCCAGGGTCACGCAGTTCCCTGCATCAGCCGAACGGCCCATGGCCTTGTCCAGCCCAGCGGCCAGACCATGTGTTGTTTCGCCTCCAGCCAGGATCGCGGCTCCTGCGGGATAGAAGATTCGCGTGTTGCGGCAACCGTAGACCCCGCCAAAGGTCCCATCCGGGTGCGCGAAATGACTGAGAAATTCGACAGCCCTGGTGAGCGGCTCGGCCAAGCCCAGGTCCGGACGCACGGTGTGCAGGTCGGCCAGGTAGCCCAGGGCCAAGCTCATATACCCGGCGTCAGCGCCCCCGTACTCCGGGAACCAGCCTTCTTGGCTTTGGGCTCCGAGGATACGCTCCAGCAGGTCTTGGCCTCTCCCCAGGACAAGGGTGTCCGAGGGATCGCCCAACTCGTTCCATAAAAAACAGGCCGCTGTTGTGGCGGCCAGATGATTGGTAATAAAACCATGGGTCTCGTCGTTGCGGACCACGAAACGCAGCATGGGCGCGACAGTCGACAGCAGTTCGTCCCTCGCCTCCCCGGCCATGCGCTCCCCGGTCCAACGTAGGGCCGAGAGCAAATCGTACGCAGCCAAGCCCGTGACACAAAACGAGGACTCATGGGGAAACGCTTCTTCCAGGCTGCCGTTGGCGCGCGTGAGGGTGCGTGCGCCCTGCACCATGTGCCGAATCCAGGCCACGACCTGATTTTCCGGCAGCCACTTGGGCAGGAGCCCGGCCCTGAGCAGGACAGCCAAGCCATGGGCCGCGCCTTGGAAGGAACCGTTGCCGAAATCAACGAGTTTCCATTTCCAGAAGCGGCGGTCGCCTTGGCCCAGACTGGGGTTGCTGGGATCGGTGCAGAAGTTGCCGAGCAGCCGGGGCAAAGCCGCTACGGCCTGGCACGCCCAGGGACTCTTTTCCTGGGCCGGAATGTTGGCCTGGGGAAGCGGAGCCGCCACCTAGAGGATCCCCGGCCCCAAAATGAGCAGGTCCGCGAGCACACCCGCGAACAGCACCACCGAGACCACGCCGTTGACCGTGAAAAAGGCCATGTTCACCCGGCTCATGTCCTGGGGCGAGATGAGCCGGTGCTGCCACATGAGCAGAAACGAGGTCACGGCCCAGACCGAAAACGCGATCCAACTCAAACCGCCGGACCAGATGCCCAGGCCGAAAAAAACCACTGCGTTCACGTGGCAGAACAGGGACATGCCCAGGGCCACGGGAACGCCCATGCGCGCGGGCAAGGAGTGCAAGCCCTCGCGGCGGTCAAAATCCTCGTCCTGGCAGGCGTAGAGCAGGTCGAATCCTGCGACCCAAAAGGTCACGCCAAAAAAGAAGAGCAGGGGCGTCATGGCCAGCTTGGGGTACACGCAGAACCACCCGGCCAGGGGCGCCAGGCCCAGCACAGAGCCCAACACGAAATGGCAGAGCCAGGTAAAGCGCTTGGTCACGCTGTAGAACGCTGACCAAATAAGGGCCGGGCCGGACAAAATCAGGCAGAGCCGGTTCATGCCCCAGCAGCAGGCCACGAAAATCCCGGCAGTGAGCACCAGAAAAACAATGGTCTCGCCCCGGGTGATCTGGCCCGTGACCAGGGGCCGGTTGGCCGTGCGCGGATTGATCCGGTCAAAGGGCAGGTCCACCAGACGATTAAAAGCTATGGCGAACGAGCGCACCGCAACCATGGCTACAGTGAGCAGCAAAAAGGGCACAAGCCCGGGCCAGCCCTCGGCAGCGAGGAACGCGCCGATGTAGGCAAAGGGCAAAGCGAACACCGAGTGCTCGATCTTGACCATGCGCGCCAGGTTCACGGCCTTGCGGCCCAAGGAAGCAGGTATATTGGTCATGGAAAGGGCTACTCCTCCTAATCCAGGTCAGGGTCCATATCCGGGTCCATATCCGGATCTAGGCCCGCGCAATCCGCCTTGTCGCCCTGGAGCTTGGCCAGGGTGTGGGACACGGCGGGCAGCACGGCGGCCAAGTTCTCGGCCACGGCCTTGGGGCTGCCAGGCAAGGTGATGACCAGGGTCGAGCCGATGGTCCCGGCAATGGCGCGGGAGATCATGCCATGGGGCGTCTTGGCCAGGGAGGCCGCAGTCATGGCCTGCTCGAATCCAGGCAACCGCTTGTCGATCACGGCCAGGGCCGCCTCGGGGGTCACGTCCCTGGGGGCCACGCCCGTGCCGCCCGTGGTCACCACCAAATCAAAGCGCTGGACCAGGGACAGGTCCGTGAGCATGGACTTGAGCACGTCCACTTCATCGGGCACGATCAGGGCTTGCACCAGGGACAGGTACGAGGCCTCGGCCGCCAGCATCTCAATGGTCGGCCCGGCCGCGTCCGAGCGTTCGCCGCGATGGCCCTTGTCGCTGACCGTGACCCGGGCCAAGCTGAGGCCCGACTTCTTGCCGCGTACAACAATCTCGCCGGACTTGGGTTCCAGGTCTTGCACGGCCTGGGCCCAGACACCCCAGGCTTGGTCCAGGGTCCCTTCACCACCCTCGGGCGGAACCGGCAAGCGCGACACCTGGGTCACTCGAAACATCTCCTTGCCCTTGCCGTCGGAAAAGAGCACGCCCACGGGCGGGCCGGGCTCCATGATCTCGGCAGGCACGACCGCGTCCAGGGCCGAGCCCATGGGCTCGCGGGTAAGAAAGCGCAATTCTCCTTGCTGCCAAAGGCCGTGTCCCTTGCCCAGTACCATCTTCCACATGGCGTACCTCCTTGCCCGCGTCCCTGCCGGGCCGGTCAATACCCGGCCCTTAGCTCCGCCTTCCTATTTTCGCGGATATATCGTACATCGCCTCTCGATCACCCAGCATAAACCCACGAGGTTGTTCCATGAAAGGCATCATCCTGGCCGGGGGCTCCGGCACCAGGCTCTATCCCATCACGCGCGGGGTCTGCAAGCAGCTTCTGCCCATCTATGACAAGCCCATGATCTACTATCCCTTGTCCGTGCTCATGCTGGCCGGGATCAAGGAGATCTGCATCATTTCCACGCCCATTGACCTGCCCCGCTTCAGGGACATGTTCGGGGACGGTTCCCGCTTGGGCCTTTCCTTCACGTATATTGTCCAGGACGAACCCCGGGGCATTGCCGAGGCCTTTCTCCTGACCCGCGACTTCCTGGCCGGGGAGTCCGTATGCTTGGTGCTCGGCGACAACATCTTCTACGGCCAGGGTTTGTCTCCCCTGCTCCAGCGCTGCACGGCCCTGGACACGGGCGGCATCGTGTTCGGCTACAAGGTGCGCGACCCCGAACGCTACGGCGTCGTGGAGTTCGACGCGGACAACACGGTCCTCAGCATAGAGGAAAAACCCGCGCAGCCCAAGTCCAAGTTCGCGGTCACGGGCCTGTACTTCTACGACTCGCGCGTGGCTGACCTGGCCGCGACCCTCACCCCCTCAAAGC
>QZKZ01000119.1 GCA_004796465.1 Desulfovibrio sp. | reverse complement strand
GGGTTCCCCTTCCCTCCAGCCGCCGGAGGCCACCAGAAAAGGAAACGATATGAGAAACATTCAAGCGCAGGATGTCATCGACGCGGTTGCCAAGATGTGCATGGATGCGAACCGGTACCTGCCCGAGGACGTGCTGAGCGCATTCAAGGCGGCGCAGGAGAACGAGGATTCTCCGGTGGCCAAGGAGATTTTTCGCCAGCTTCTGGAAAATTCCGATCTGGCCCAGGAAAGTGGACTGCCCCTGTGCCAGGATACGGGCCTGGCCGTGCTCTTTGTGGAGCTGGGCGAGGATTGCCGTGTTGAGGGCGGCTCCCTTCGCGACGTGCTCACCCAGGGCGTACGCAAGGGCTATGAGGAAGGTTTCCTCAGGAAATCGGCCTGCGATCCGCTGACCCGGGCCAATACCGGCGACAACACTCCGGCCGTGATCCACATCGATGTGGTTCCTGGCGACAGGCTGAAAATCTGCATGATGGCCAAGGGCGGCGGCAGCGAGAACATGTCCCGGGTGACCATGCTCGCTCCGGCCCAGGGCTGGGAAGGCATCAAGAAATTCGTGGTCAACCGCGTGGCCGAGGCCGGCCCAAACCCCTGCCCGCCCATCATTCTGGGCATAGGCGTGGGCGGCACCTTTGATTACGCGCCCATCCTGGCCAAGAAGGCGCTGATGCGCAAGCTGGATGACACCCATCCCGATCCGCAGATAGCGGCCATGGAAAAGGAACTGCTGGACGAGGTCAACGCCCTGGGCATCGGCCCCATGGGCCTTGGCGGCAAGACCACCTGCCTGGGCCTGAAGATCGCCATGGGCCCCTGCCATCTGGCCAGCCTGCCCCTGGCCGTGAACGTGCAATGCCACTCGGCCCGGCACAAGGAGGTCGTGCTCTAATGGCCCAATACAATCTCAGCACCCCATTGAGCAAGGACGACCTGGCCAAGCTCACGTCCGGGGACGTGGTCTTTCTCACCGGCACCATTTACACGGCCCGCGACGCCGCCCACAAACGCATCATCGAGGCTCTGGACAAAGGCGAGCAGCCCCCGTTTGACCTGGATGGCGCGATCATCTACTACGTAGGCCCCTCGCCCGCTCCTCCGGGCCGCCCCATTGGTTCGGCAGGCCCCACCACCTCTTGCCGCATGGACACCTACACGCCCCGGCTGCATTCCCTGGGCCTGGCCGCCACCATTGGCAAGGGCAAGCGCGACGCCGGGGTCAAGGCCGCGCTCCAGGAGCACACCGGCGTGTACTTCGGCGCGACCGGCGGTGCGGGCGCGTTGCTCTCCCAGTGCATCAAGGCCGCCGAGATCGTGGCCTTCGAGGAACTGGGGCCCGAGGCTGTGCGCGCCCTGACCGTGCAAGACTTTCCCCTGCTCGTGATCAACGACTCCCATGGCGAGGAACTCTACGCCGTACCCAACTTGGCCGCAGCGGGCTGCGCCTGCGCTGACGGCGGCTAACCGCTTCAAGGCCCACCAAGCATATCCAGGGGAGCCTCGGCTCCCCTTTGTTTTGTCTACTCCCTCCTGCAAGGAACCGCCCCTTCACCACGCCACTTGAGCAGCCCGGCCTTGCCCAAGCCGCCCCAGCCAGGTATGTACTCAGCATCGCCAACACTCAACCCCGTGGACCGGCCATGGAGCTTTTGTTCATCCTCATCACCATCAGCTTGCTGGTCCTGGCGTACGCCCTGTTGTTCCATTCCCCCGAGGCCCGCGAGCAGGGCTGGACGCCCCGCCACACAGCATTCGCCGCCCTGACCGTGGCGCTGATCAGCGGCGCCCTGGCCGGGATTTCCCGGCCCGACATGGGCGTGGTGTTCATGCTGCTTACCGTGGGTTTGCTGGGCTTGGTCTACTGGCTGGTCTTCCACATCGTTCCGCCCGGCCAGTGGCCCGAGGGCATGCCGCGCAGGGTCCTGTTCCTCATCCTGTCACTGATCCTGTTGTCCGGCGCGGGCGTGGGCCTAGTCGCACCCACGGTCATGATCGTGTTCATCGCTCTCAGTGTGGGCCTGGCTGCCCTGGTGTTATGGCTGGCCCTGCACTCCATTGCCCGGGGGCATTGGCCGCGCCGTGCCGCGCGCAAGCTGTTCCACGCCGCCCTGGTCCTGGCCCTGGGCACGGCAGTGGGCGTGGCCTATTCCATGCTGAGCCACCTGCCCGAGCCTGACGGCCCCCACGATGTGGCATCCCCGCCCCGGCCCGAGTTCTCCCCCACTTCCGGCGACTCACCGAGCCCCGACCAACTGGCCCGGGTCCTGCGGTTGGTCCTGGCCGAGGACAAGGTGACCGACGCGGGTTGGCTCGATCCCAGCACAGGAGTGCTCATGGTGGGGGTATGGGACAACGGCCAGGACCGCTCGGATTTGGCGCGCAAGGTCTGCGTCCTGCTTCAGGACAACGGCATTGCCGAGGGCGCGGTGCTGGTTATGGAGCAGCGCCCCAGCGCGCCCGTGTCCATGGATGGGCGGGAATTGGGGCGAGCGGAATGTGAGTGAGGGGGAAAGGGGTAAAATCGTACAGGGGCGGCTTGGGTCAAACCGGCCCTAGTTATTCTGAATTTTTACCTGCTCCAGGACAGCAGCAAGTTCCTTCTTGTCCACCGGCTTGGCCAAATACCCGTCAAGCCCGGCGGCAAGAAGGCGCTCCTTGTCGCCCTTCATGGCATGGGCCGTTACGGCCCAAATGGGAACTTGCGCCCACTCCTCGCCGGACTCCCTGATGCGGCGGGTAACTTCCATGCCGTCCATGCCGGGCATGCGGATATCCATGAGCACCAGGTCAAAGGGCTCGTGATCCGTTGACGCCAAGAGCTCGAGCGCTTCCTTGCCGCTGGACACGGCAAGGGGTTTCTGCCCCATGAGGTTCAGCAGGCTGAGCATGGTGAAGCGGTTGATCTCGTTGTCGTCCACTACCAGCACCCTGCTCCCGCCATTGGCGGCTTGGTCGCCCGGCTCGCCCCGGGCAACATGCCCGACTTGCGTGAAAGCGGCGCCTTGCTCTTGGGACAGAAAGGATTCCCTGTTGCCCGCGATCTGCACGGGAATATGGAACACCGACTCCATGCCCCGGCCAGGCTCGGAATGCAGGGAAATATCTCCACCCAGGACATGGACCAACCCCTGGGCAATGGACAGGCCGAGATCCTTAAGAGTATTGTCAGCGTCCCGCCTTTCTCCTCCGGAGCCCGCCTCTGCTGCTTGCTCCTGCCCCGCGCCCTGATGCCGCGTATCAGACACCCCGGCCAGAAGCCGACCCTCGTCCTCTTCCCCGGCCAGGAAGCTCAGGGTGACGTGGATTTCCCCTTGCCGGGTCCGGCGCACGGCATTGGCCACCAAGGCCTCCACGATCCGGCGAAATCGAAGTTCATCGGAAACCACTGCCGGAAGCGGTGTACCGCCCAGGTCCACAACCAAGGCCACCTGCTTGGCGGCGGCTTGGCTGCGCAAGGATTCAAGCACGTGGTTCAGGACGAGATCAGGCACAAACGCGGTTAAACGAATTTCCACGGCCCCGATTTCAATCTTGGACAGGTCCATGATGTCCTTGAACATGGACTGGAGAGTCCGCCCCGACGTCATGGCCGTATCAACATAGCGCTTGAGGTCTCCCTCCACTTCCGTGGCGTCGAGGACCTGCAGCATGTCCAGAATGGAAGCCAAATGCGTGCGGATGGAATGGCTCAACTCGGCCACGAACCGGCTTTTGTTCTCACTGGCCGACTCCGCGTCTTCCTTGGCCTGGACCAGCAGATGCTCGTACTTCCTGCGCTCAGCCACGTCGCGGGCAATGGCCATGACAACATCCCGCCCACCAATGGAGACAAGGGTGGCGCGGACATCCACCGGCAGGATGGAACCGTCTTTATGCACATGTTCAGCTTCGAAAAACAAACTTCCCAACTCATGCACCAGTTGCCTGCGCTCAAGGAATCGTTCCTCGTGGCCGGGAAGGTCGACGTCCCGGACGTTCAGGGCCAAGAACTCCTCACGGGAATAGCCGAGGCGCTTGTGGCCCATGGGGTTCACATCCAGGAAATGTCCCGCCATGTCGTGGATGTACATGCCGTCGCAGGCATGCTCAAAAACCAGCTTGTAGCGTTGCTCAAGCTCCTGGATGGCTGCTTCGTCTTGCTTGCGGCGGGTGATGTCGCGCATGATGTTCAGGATGGTCGGCTCTCCGGCCAAGGAGACAATGGAACACAACACCTCCACTGGCAGCAGGCTCCCGTCCTTGCAAAGCACATCGGTCTCACCGAACAATTTCCCTTCGGTGAGCAGGATTTCGATGTTGTGTCCCAGGTCCATGCTCTTGCCCCGGGAATCCAAATCCTCCGGTGTCAGCCCCAGCAACTCCTGTTTGGTATATCCGAGCAGGTCCAGGGCTTCCTGGTTCATGTCAATGATGCGCCCCTGCATATCGTGCAGGAAAAGGATATCCCCTGCTCCTTCGAATACGGCCCTGTACCGCTGTTCCGAATCCAGGAGCATCTCTTGGATCAGCTTGCGCTCCGTGATGTCCTTGCCGATGCACAGCAACTCCTCAACCCGGCCCTGGCTGTCGCGGACCGCCTTATTGGTCCATGTCAGCCACAAGCGCTTGCCGTCCTTGCGCATGTTCTCGTTTTCATTGGAAGCAAAGGCCTCGGGTTTGGCCCCGATATCCCGGATCATCTCCTCCAGGTCCCGGCCCGAGGACTCGGTCTTGGGCACGATAGTGCCGACCACGTTCTTGCCGATTATCTCTTCGCGCGAAAACCCGAAAAGTTGCTCCGCGTATTCGTTGAAAAAGGTGACCACGCCCTTGGGATCCATGCGCAGGATCACGGACGCCGCGTTTTCCACCAACTCCCGGTAGCGCTCCTCGCTTGTGGCCAGGGCGACTTCAGCCTCCTTGCGCTGGGTGATGTCCAGGACAATGCCTTGCAGGGCAACCAGTTTGCCCTGGCTGTCGCGCAGCAAAGTGTTGAACTGCTCGAGCCAGCGCACGTCACCCGCCTTGTTCACGACCTGATACTCGTATCATGGCGGTGCTTCCCCTTAGAGCAGATTCTCCCACTCCCGCGAAAAGTAGTCATGCCAATCCGGATGAATAACGTCCCTGATAATCAAAGGCTTGGCGTAGAGTTCTTCAGGCGTGTACCCGATGACGAATTCCGAGGCAGGACTGACGTATTCGTAGTTCCCCTCGGGCAGGGCCATGCGGTAGACCAAGGCCCGTGTGTTTTCCGCCAACTCCCGGTAGCGCTCCTCGCTTGTGGCCAGGGCGGCTTCAGCCTCCTTGCGCTGAGTGATGTCCAGGACAATGCCTTGCAGGGCAACCAGTTTGCCCTGGCCGTCACGCAGCAAGGTGTTGAACTGCTCGAGCCAGCGTACGCCTCCGTCTTTATGAATGATGGGGCATTCATAGCGTGGCGGAGCGTGCTCCCTGACACGAAGGTCCTCCCAGATGGAAGCGAAATAGCCCTGCCAGTCCGGATGCAATATTTCTCCGGTCAGGCCGGGGTTGTCGTAGTATTCTTGGGGAGCGTAGCCGGAAATGTGTTCCACGGCCGGGCTGATGTATTCGTAGGTACCTTGAGGCAGGCTCATGCGGAATACCATGGCCCGGGCGTTGTCCGCCAGCAGCCTGAACCTTTCTTTGCTTTGCCTGAGGGCTTGTTCGGTCTTGCGCCTGGCCTCGATGTCCCGGGTCACGCCCGTGACGCCTTGAAAGACTCCGTTTTCATCATGGATCGGCGACCAGGCCAATTCGGTCCACACTGTGGAGCCGTCCTTGCGCACGTACTCCAGTTCCAGGGTGGAAGGGAGCGCATCCCATTGTCCGGTGGCGAGACAGGTTTTGACCTCGCTCAAACGCTCTGCAAGGACCTGAAAGGATTCCGGAGTCAGGAGTGTGTCGAACCACATGGTTCTGAGTTCTTCAAGGTCGTAGCCCAAGAGCCGGGCCATGGACGGGCTCACGTAGTCGGGGTTCAACTCCGCGTCCAGGGTGGCGATGCCGTCGAGCATGGTCTCGGAAAGCAACCGGTAGGTCTCGTCCCTTTCCCTGAGCGCGGCTTCAGCCCGGCGCCTGGCCTCAATGTCACGGGTCACGCCTGTGACTCCTTGAAAGACTCCTGCTTCATTGAAGATCGGCGACCAGACCAGTTCGGCCCATACGGTCGAACCATCCTTGCGCACACATTGCAAATCCACGGTGGAGGGGAGCGTCTCCCATTGCCCGTCGTTGATGCAGAGTTGCATCCCCGCCAACAGTCCGTCCAGGACTTTGAAAGAGTCAGGGGCCAAGAGAGTCTTGAAGGGCAGTTCCATGAGTTCGTGGGCGCTGTACCCCATGAAACGCTCCATGGACGGACTCGCGAAATTGACGTTAAGGTCCTCATCCAGGGTGGCGATGCCGTCGATCATGGTTTCGGAAAGCAACCGGTAGGTCTCGTTCATCTCTCTCAGCGCGGCCTCGGCCCTGCGCCTGGCATCGATGTCCCGGGTCACGCCCGAGAACCCAAGCAATTCGCGGTCCAGGCCAAGCATGGGCGACCAAACCACCTCCACCCACAGGGCGGTCCCGTCCTTGCGCAACATCTCCAATTCCAAGCGCTGTTCCAGCGACTCCACATCATCCCTGGCCAGGGCGTCCAGAATTCTCTCGGCATATTCCTCAAGCAGGGGCAGAACGTAAGCCGGATACCGCTCTTCGCGGGACAGGACCAAAAACTCCTCGGGGGTATAGCCCAACATTTTGAAAACCGAAGGGCTGGCATAGGTAAACGTGAAGTTTGGATCCATGGTCCAGATCACGTCGGCCATGGTGTCCGCGAGCAGGCGGTATTGGGCCTCACTGCGGGCCAGTTCGTCCTCGGCCCGCTTGCGTTGGGTCACGTCCCTGGACACCCCCAAAATGCCCTTGAAACGGCCCTGGCCATCCACAAGAGGCCTGAGCAGGGATTCCAGCCAGACCATGTTCCCGTCTTTGTGTGTAAATTCCAAAAGATACCGCTTTTCCTCAACCCCCTGCTCCATCGCCCGGGACTCGATGTCCTTGGTGACCACGGCGCGCGCTTCAGGCGTCATGCTCTCCATCCACACCCCGGCCATGAAGTCCTCGGGGGCTATCCCCGTCAGCGGAGTGATCGAGGGGCTGACATAGGTGGCCACGTAGTTCTCGTCCAGGGTCCACACTACATCGGCC
>QZKZ01000240.1 GCA_004796465.1 Desulfovibrio sp. | reverse complement strand
GTTTCCAGCCATTGACGAGGATGAAGCGCCGCTGCACTTGTTGGTGACGGATTATGGGAGCTATGTGTAAGCGTCGCCCCTAGAGGAGAATACGCAAGCTTTTCCCAACTCCGGCCATCCCCCCCACCTGCCCGCACACAAACGCGGCCACCTGGTTGGCCCGCTCATTGATCCGGTCCAAGTCCCATCCCGCGAGCAAGCCCAGAGTCATGGCCGCGCCAAACGAGTCCCCCGCGCCAATGGTGTCCTTCACCTTGGCCCGAATCCCCGGATGGTCCGAGACTTGGTCCGGCGAGACCAGCAAGCTGCCGTCCGGGCCGCGCGTGAGGCCTGCCGCGCCTAGCTCAAAGCGCTCAAGCAAACCCCGCAAGACTTCCTCGTCAGTCCCTGACAAGGAAAATATCCGCCCCAGGACCGGCAACTCGGTGTCGCTCACCTTGAGCACGTTGGCCAGGTTCAATGAATTCTCAAGGGTCTGCTTGTTGAAGAAGTTCTGGCGCAGGTTCACGTCGAACACCTTGAGGCTGTCAGTTGGGACCAATCGGAGGAACGCCTGAATGGCGGCCTTGGACACGGGCGAACGCTGGGCCAGGGAACCGAAGCAGACAGCGTTGACTCCGGCTGCTGCTGACCGCGCCTCCTGGTTGAGTTCGAGAAAATCCCAGGCCACATCGTCGGGAAACACGTAGGTGGCCACGCCCTCCGCGTCCAAGCGCGCCTCCACCGTGCCCGTGGGGTGCTCGGGATCGCGGGTCACGCAGCTCACGTCCAGGCCATTGTCTTGCAGGATAGCCAGGGCCTCGTCGCCCAAACCGTCCTCACCCACGCGGGAGACCACCAGGGAGCTGCCGCCCAGGCTGTTGACGTGAAACGCAAAGTTGGCGGGCGCTCCGCCCAGTTTGCGGCCCTCGGGCAACACGTCCCACAGTATTTCTCCCAAGCCCACCACTGTTGCCGTGCTCATTGCCAAGAACCTCCCCATGCGAACCGTGTTGCGCGTTTGTTCGGGCCTCCCATTGCATGCGCCGGGGCTGCATGATACACAGCAGCTCTCTTGTTCGCCAGGACTCCCGTACGCTCCTGGCGGCGCAACTCCCTGACACATAGAAGGACCCCATCATGTCTGAACTGCCTTTTCTTCCAGGCGCGGTCATCTTTGACATGGACGGCGTGATCATTGATTCCGAGCCCCTGCATAAACGGGTATTCCTGGGCATGGCCCAAGAACTGGGCTTCAGTTGCACGGACCAGGAATACGAACGATTCACGGGCCGCTCCCCCCTGGTCCAGTGGCGCCACGTGGTCCAGGAACACAACCTGTCCCCCAGTCCCGAGGACTTGGCCCGGGACCAAGTGGACCGCTATCTGAACTTCGTGTCCCAACCCGGAACCATCGAGCCCATGCCCGGCCTGGTTGCCTTGCTCCAGGAACTTCAGGCCCGCTCCATTGGCCTGGCCCTGGCCTCGTCCAATGACCGGAAAGTGGTGGACACCGTGCCCAAAGCCCTGGGCGTGGACCACTTTTTCAGCGCCATGGTCAGCGGCCAGGACGTGACCGCGCCCAAGCCGGATCCGGAAATTTTTCTTGTGGCCGCGCGCAAGCTCGGGGCCGCGACCGAGCAGTGTATGGTGGTGGAGGACGCGGCCAACGGCGTGGCTGCGGCCAAGGCCGCCAACATGTACTGCCTGGCCCTTGACAATCCCAACTCGGGCAGCCAAGACTTGAGCATGGCGGACCGCATCATCCCAAGCCTTGACGCTTTCACCCAGGCCATTGCCGCCCTTTCCCAAGACAAAGGATAACACCCTATGACTGAAGATCATTCCCCGGCCCTGACCCGCACACCCCTGACCTACGGCATGGTCGGCGGCGGACCGGGCGGCTTCATCGGCCAGGTGCACCGCCAGGCCTTGGCCATGGACGGCTTGGCCCAGCTCACTGCTGGATTTTTCGCCAGGGACGAGACCAGATGCCGGGAGACCGCACTGGACCTGCGCGTTCCCCAGGACCGCATCTACTCTTCTGCCCAGGAAATGGCCGACAAAGAAGCCGAACGTGAGGACCGCATCGATTTCGTGGCCGTGGTCACGCCCAACCACGTGCATTATCCCATCTGCAAGGCCTTTTTGCAGCGCGGTTTCCACGTGGTCTGCGACAAACCCCTGACCCTGGAGATCCACGAGGCCGAGGACTTGGCCGAATTGGCTGAAAAACACGGGCTCATGTTCGGCGTGACCCACGCCTACAACGGCTACCCCATGGTCAAGCAGGCCCGGGCCATGGTCGCGGCCGGGGAGTTGGGCGAACTGCGCTACATCAACGGCGAATACGCCCAGGACTGGCTCTGGCAACGGCTGGAGTTGACCGAACACAAGCAGGCGGGTTGGCGGCTTGACCCCAAACGCACGGGCCGCGCTTCCACCCTGGGCGACATCGGCACGCACCTCGACAACCTGGCCACCTACATCACGGGGCTGACCCCCACCCGACTCCTGGCCCGGGTCGAGGCCCTGGTGCCCGGCCGCGTCCTCGACGACACGGCCACGGTCATGCTGGAATACGAGGGCGGGGTCAGCGGATTGTTTTGGCTGTCCCAGGCCGCTGTGGGCCACGACAACGGGCTCAAGCTGCGGGTCATGGGCGAAAAGGCATCCCTGGAGTGGAGCCAGGAAGCGCCGGACACCCTGATCATCAAGGAACCGGGCGGCCCCAGCCGGACCGTTTCCCGCGCCCGGGGCCCCATGTATCCGGAGGCGACGGTGTATTCCCGCTTTCCCTCGGGCCATCCCGAAGGGTATCTGGAATGTTTCGCCAACACCTACAAGGCCTTTTGCTCCACCCTGATCAAGCGCAAGGCAGGCCTGGAGCCCAACGCGGCTGACCTGGACTTTCCCGGCGTTGAGGCCGGCATCAAGGGCGTGCGTTTTATCCACCGTTGCGTGGACAGTTCGGAGCGAGGCGCGGCATGGGTCGACTTTGCCGGGGACTGACACGTTTTCACTGGCCAAGTTTCAAGCGCCCAGGGATCGGTTCCTTGGGCGCTTTTTTTGTGGCGGCTCACCCAGCCAATGCCGCGACCCGGTCCACAGGAAGTTGGGTAAAGTCGGACACACACAGGTCGGTCAACCGGGCCAACTCCTCCCGCGAATGGGTGGTGGCCACGCCGACAACGGCCATGCCCGCGTTGCGCCCGGCCTGGATACCGGACAGGGAGTCCTCGAAGACAACGCAACGCTCCGGCGCGACCCCGAGCTTCTTCGCTGCGGCCAGATAGATGTCCGGCGCGGGTTTGCCCTGGGTCACGGCGGTGGAATCCACGCAAGCCGCAAAGTAGTGTTCCAGGCCGGTCTCGGCCATGACGAACTCCACATTGGAAGGCGGCGCCGAAGTGGCCACGGCCATGGGAATCCCCTGCCCTTGCAGGCCAGCGAGAAAACCGGGAAGCCCGGCAACAGGCGGCAGCTTGCCCCGGGCCAGGTCGCGGAACATGGCTTCCTTGGCCTCGCCCAGTTCCTCTACCTGGGCCTCGCTGATGTCCTGCCCAAACAAAAAGCCCAGGATATCCCGGTTGATGCGGCCCCACACGTGCTCGGCCAGATCGGCCTCGCTCAGGTTCTTGTGATGCGCGCGGCAAAATCCCCGCCATGCCTCCTGGTGAAAGGGATTGGTGTCCACGATCACCCCGTCCATGTCGAACAGCGCGGCCCACTCAGCCATTGGCGTCACCTCGTGATATTGTTGAAGAGCGAAGTGTTGGATCACGGCATGATAAGCGGTCCCAAGGCCTGGCGCACCTTGAGTTCCATGACCGACCCCGGACCGAACACCTTTTCCATGGCCCGCGCGTAATCCGGATAATCGGCTTCAGGCACATAGGCCTGGATGGTTCCGGCAAAACCGCCGCCGTGCACGCGGCACGCGCCGCGCCCCGAGAGCAGCCTCTGGGTGAGGGCCAGGGCCAGGGGAATGGGCTGCTCCGTGGGATGGGACGGGCTCACGCAGTTCTGCAGCAAAAGCCAAGACGAATTCCCGGAGGCCCGCACCAGGGCGAGAAAAGCTTCCATGTCGCCTTGGGCCAGGGACCGGGCCATGGCCGGTACCCGCTCGTCTTCCTCGATAAAGTGCAGGGTCCGCAGCAGCGCACGCTCCGATGTGGCTCTCCGCAGCCGGGGCAACTCGGACAGGAGTTGGTCACGGGCAAGCCCCCGCGCTTCTTCCTGGCCCAGGAGCTCGGCCACCTCGTGCATCTCCTTCTTGATGGCCGCGTAATCCTCGGTAAGGTCCTCGTGGCTGCCGCCCGTATTGACCACGGCGAGGGTGTAGCCCGCGCCGTCCAGGCGGGCCGCCACCTGCTCCACTTGGGGCGCGTCCGGATTGAGCAGGTCAATGTGCAGGATTCCTTGCATGGCGCAGGCCATCTGGTCCATGAAGCCGCAGGGTTTGCCAAAATAGTTGTTTTCCGCGTCCTTGGCCACCAGGGCCAGGGTCAAATCATCGATCTCGCCCTGGTTGAAGAGCTGGTTGAACACCTGCCCCACGAGCACCTCAAAGGCTGCCGAGGAGCTGAGCCCCGCGCCCATGGGGATGGAACCGGCCACACAAGCATCAAAGCCGCCAAGCGCATACTCCCGCTCCGCCAAGCCGGCAGCCACGCCCCGGACCATGGCGTGGGAGCTTTCCTTTTCCTCCTCACGCAGGGCCAGGTCAGCCACGTCCACCTCAATGGGCTCCTCAAAACCCTCGGAAACAATCCGCACCAGGGTGTCGTCACGCGGAGAAACCAGGGCCATGCAATCGAGATGCACGGCCGCAGCCAGGACCCGCCCGTGATTGTGGTCCGTGTGGTTGCCGCCCAACTCGGTGCGGCCCGGTGAACTCAAACCCAAGACGTCCATCTGGCCAAAGGCCTGGGCCATGTTCTCGACCAGGGACAACAAACGTTCCTTGGCGGCTGGCACGTCGGTTTGGCCGTACAATTCAGCCAAGCGTCCATCAATGGACCCGTTCTCCAGGACCTGGACGAACCTTTCCAAGGGCAGCGGTTGTCGTAGCGGGGTGGTTGGGGTCACGTCGCCTGTCTCCCTATGACGTCATGCATCGAGGTAATGCACTTCTGACTGATCACGGAGTTGAGTCGCCGCCTGTTCAGGGGTGATGTCCCGTTGGGGCGTGGCCAGCATTTCATAGCCCACCATGAATTTACGCACCGTGGCTGATCGCAGCAACGGGGGGTAGTAGTGCATGTGCCAGTGCCAATGTTCCTGGTCAAGCCCGGTGGTCGGCATCTGGTGCAGGCCCATGGAATAGGGGAATGAGGTGGAAAACAGGTTGTCGTAGCGCACGCCCAAACGAATCATGGCGTCGGCGAGGTCGAGCCGGGCTTTGGCATTGAGGTCCAGGACCGAGCCCGCATGCTCGCGGGGCAGGATCATGGTTTCAAAGGGCCACATGGCCCAGAACGGGACCAGGACCACAAAGGAATCGTTCATGAACAGGATCCGCTCCCCCCCGGCGATTTCCGCCTCCAGGTAGTCGCAAAGCAGGCAGCGCCCCTTGGTGGCCAGGTACCTGGCCTGGGAACTGTCCTCCTTGGCCGGGATGTCCGGTACCGTGGAGTTGGCCCAGATCTGGCCATGGGGATGCGGATTAGAGCAGCCCATGATCTCGCCCCGGTTCTCGAATATCTGAACGTGATTGATCCCCTCGCTTCCACCCAGTTCCGCGTATTCCTCCTGCCAGGTGAGCACCACGTCAGCGACCCGGCCCTTGCTCATGCGGGGAATGGACAGGTTGTGTCGCGGGGAAAAGCAGATGACCCGGCAGATGCCTGCTTCTGGTTCGGCCTGGAACAGCTCGGGCTGGTCGGTCACATATTCCGGCCCAGATTCGGGGAGCAACGCGGCGAAATCATTGGTAAAGACAAAGGTGCCTTCGTATTCTGGATTGTGCGCCCCCCCTGCCCGTTCATTGCCGGGGCATAAATAGCAGCCCGGATCATAGGCAGGCCGGGTTTCCAGCGATGTCTTTTCCTGCTTGCCTTGCCAGGGCCGCTTGGTGCGGTGGGGAGACACCAGCATCCACTCGTTGGTCAGAAGATTTTTTCTTCTATGCGGGAAATCGCTCAGCAGCATCGTGTTCCGCCTTGCTTGATGACATTGGCCAGGAGAAGCCTACCTCTTCCCTGCTCCATAGCAGGTTGCTCCACACTACGCAAACGTTGCCGCAAACGTTTTCGACACGCGTAACACCCCGAATCTAATGGGAGTTCCGTTCAGCGCATCTCGTTTTTCCATTTCAAAATGTGAACTTGCCTTGAAAAATAGCATATTTGCATGTATACATTCTGTGAAATCCATCGCACTATTGGCAAGAGGCCAATTCCAGAGCCATACAGGGGGAGACCATGGCCAATACCAATATTCTGCTGGAGGCGGGCACCAACGAACTGGAAATCGTGGAATTCGTGCTGCACCAGACACGGCCCGACGGCACGTCGTACTCCGGCCACTTCGGCATCAACGCGGCCAAGGTCATGGAAATCATCCGCAGGCCCAAGCTCACGGATTTTCCCGAGGTCAAGCATCCCAGCGTTCTGGGCGCGTTCAACCTGCGTTCCAAGGTCATCCCCCTCATTGACCTCTGCCGCTGGTTCAACAAAACCATGCGCTATTCCGAAGAGGACAAGGTGATCATCACCGAGTTCAACAACGTGACCAACTCGTTCCTGGTCTCGGAAATATACCGCATCCACCGCTTGGGCTGGAATGAAATCCTGCCGCCCTCCTACAACGTCCTGACCCTGGCCAATGAGAACATCACCGGCATCGTGCGCATGGACGACCGCATCCTCTATGTCCTGGACATGGAAAAAATCGTGGCCGGGCTCATGCCCTCCTTGTCCTTGTCCGACGATGGGGTCAAAACAGTGTACGCCAAGGACATGGACATTCAGGTCCTGTTCGTGGACGACTCGAACATGGTGCGCAAGACCGTGTACGCGGGGCTCAGCAAGGCGGGATTCAACGTGGAAGTGGCCAATGACGGCCAGCTCGCCCTGGATTGGCTCAATGAAAGAAAGCAGAGGGCTGTGGACAGTGGAGAGTCCATTCTCAAACATGTGAACATCGTGATCTCGGACGTGGAAATGCCGACCATGGACGGCCATTCCCTGACCAAGAACATCAAGGACGACTCCGTGCTCAAGGAACTGCCCGTGGTGCTGTTTTCCTCGCTTATTTCCCAGGCCTTGCGCCACAAGGGCGAATCCGTGGGCGCGGACGAACAGATCGCCAAGCCCGCCATCGGCGACCTCGTGAAAATCACTCGGCGCTTGCTCACCGAGCGCCAGTCCATTGTGTTTGATGAAGACGCGGCCTAAACAACCACGTGTCCAATGACGAGCCAACGGCGCACGGAATTGATCAGCCAGCGCTTTTCCGACGCAAGAAATGTTTCCTTGCTGACCGTATCCTCCTCAATGACTCCGCGTTCCAGCAAGGCCTGGCGATAGGTCCCGGCCAGCAGGCCACTGCCGCGCGGCGGCGTGATCAGCTTATCACCAAGCTTAACCACCACATTGGCCCGGCAGGACTCGGTGATCTCTCCCTGGCCATTGACCAGGATCACGTCATCCAACTCCGGCCACTCTTGTTGGGCGCGATCATACACCTCGCGGCGGGTGGTCTTGTGGAAGAGAAAGGGGTCTTGGGAGTCAACGGGCCAGGGGCACAGTCCCACCTTGATCCGCTTTTCCCACCCCCCCGAGATGTCCGCCGCCTCAACAGTGACGCGGCCCTGCCTCTCCAGGAGCAGCCGCACTTTGTAGCGCCCGGTTGTCCTGTTCGCGGCCAGCTTCGCCAAGGCCTGGCGCGTTTTGTCCTCGGAAAAGGCAAAGCACAAGTACTGGGCCGAGGCGCGCAACCGCTCCATGTGCTGGGACAACAAGAAGTACTCCCCATCCCTGAGCAGCATCGCTTCCATGAGTTGAAAGTCGGGCCGGGTGTCGGTTAAAAAGCCCATTTTCACGCCGATTTCCTCGTACTCGCCTTGGGACGTGGAGTCGTGCACCACGCCACCGCCCACGCTGAACACGGCTTGGCTGTTCCCTTCTTGGTGGTGGTCCAGGATCACGGTGCGGATCGGCACGTTGAACACGGCGTTGCCGCCGGGCTCCAGATAGCCCATGGCCCCGCAGTATGCCCGGCGCGGCCCGGGTTCCACTTGGTTGATGATCTCCATGGCCCTGATCTTGGGAGCGCCGGTCACCGAACCGCAGGGGAAGAGCGCGCCAAATACCTCCTGAAGAGACAGGCCTGTGCGCAGCCGCGCCTTGATGGTGGAGGTCATTTGCAGCACAGAGGGATAGGGCTCCACTTGGTACAAGGGACCGGGTTCCACGCTCCCGGTCCTGGCGACGCGGCCCAGGTCGTTGCGCAGCAAATCCACGATCATGACGTTTTCAGCCCGGTTCTTTTCACTGGCCGCCAATGCTTCCCGCCGCGCGAGGTCCTCTTCCAGCCAGCGCCCGCGCAATGAGGTGCCTTTCATGGGCCGGGTCTCGATCAGGTCCCTGCGCAGAGAAAAGAACAACTCCGGTGAGAAGCTCAACAGGCTGTGGCTGCCCAGAGGAAAATACGCCTGGAATCCCGCACCCTGGATGCGGGCCTTTGCCGCGAACCAAGCCCAAGGATGCTCCCCGGCATCTCTGCTCCAGGAATTCGTGAACGGGATGGTGTAGTTGACCTGGTAGGCCTCGCCCTGGCGGATGAGGTCGTGAATCTCGGCCACGGCACGCTCGTAGGCTTGCCGCGAGACTTGCGCTGACCAAGGCGAAGACACGGTTTCCATAACCTCGGCCTCTTGCATGGCCCGGCCCAGAGACAAGGATTCGGCGCGCTCATACAGTCCGGCCCAGAGCAAAGGAAACTCCGGGGCCCGGTGCACACGAAAAGCTCGGTCAAAGGCCGGGGCCGCTTCATAGGCCAGCATGAGCGCGACCCAGGCCCCGTGTTTGGCCGCTTGCTCTGCCTCGGCCAGGGCCGGAAGAACCTGCGCCACATCCTGGACGCGGATTTCCCGCTGCTTGCCCCTGAGAAAAAAACTCCCCCTTGGCCACCCCGGGCCTTGGGGCGCAGCATGGAGAAAAAGAGGATGGTGTTGCGGGGAGGAATACGTTGAGGTCTGCATGCAATGTCCCTTGTCCGAAGCTATTTCCTACCCACATGAAAGGGCCAGGGCAAATGTGTTTTTTTCGCGACACACTTCCCATGCACCGGGGTCCATGCTATGCTTGGCATCCGGTGGAATCCCAGGGGCAGGACCCTTTCCCTCGTCGCCGAGATCCCGCGCTACCGCTCCCTGCCCATCCGTGCCTACTGACCCAGTGGTTGTGACCCTATCGTGCCAAGGAGGATGTGGTATGCGGCGTTTGCTTGGTGTCTGCCCGGCTTTGACGGCCCCTCGCGCCCAGG
>QZKZ01000358.1 GCA_004796465.1 Desulfovibrio sp. | reverse complement strand
CGTCCCGGGCGTGGATCACGGCCTGGGGCGCGCCCGTGGAGCTGATCACGATGTCCACTTCCGAGAGGCGGCTGTACAGCTCCTCAAAGGCCAAGGGCTCTCCCTCGAACTGCTGGGCCAATTCCTCGGCCCGGGAAAATGTGCGGTTGGCCACGAAAATCTTGTTGATGCCCGCGGAAAGCAAGTGGGCCGCGGCCAGCTCCGCCATCTCCCCCGCGCCGATGAGCATGGCTTTGTTTTCGCCCATATGGCCGAAGATGCGCTTGGCAAGTTCCACGGCGGCGTAACTGATGGACACGGCGCTGGAGCCGATGTCCGTTTCCGTGCGCACCCGTTTGGCCACGGAAAAGGCCTTGTGCAGCAATCGGTTGATGATCACCTTGGCCGTGCTGTTCTTGACAGCGTCCCGGTAGGCGTCCTTGAGCTGGCCCAGGATCTGGGGCTCGCCCACGACCATGGAGTCCAAGCTGGCGGCAACGGTGAAGAGGTGGCGCACCGCATCCAGGCCGTGGTGGTGGTAGATGTAGGGGCGAAGCTCGTCTGCGCTTTGGCCCCGTGCGCCAGCCCACAGGGCAATGGCCTGCTCTCCGGCGTCAGCGTCGGAGTCGCCGCCCGGCCCCACCACCATAATCTCCACCCGATTGCAGGTGGAGAGCACCAGGGATTCTTTGATGTGGCCGCCAAGGGGGGCCACGGGGCCGGACTCAAGGCATTCGGTCAGGGCGAACTTCTCCCGCACCTCAACCCCAGCGGTTTTATGGTTGAGGCCGAGAAGATGGATACAAGGCGTTGTCATATGCTTGGGATCACTAACGATCTAAAATTTGATCTGGGTTAGGGGTGAAAGGTCTGTTCCGTGGGCAGAACAAAATTGATGAGCAGGGTGGCCAGGAACAGGAGAAAAATCCAAATGGCCAGGGTCGCGGGCTTGCGGCCCCGCCAGCCGAATGCCAGGCGCAGGTGAAAGAGCAGGGCGAACAGAAGCCAGATGAGAATGGCCAGCCAGGCAATGACTTTCTCCAGGGTAAACTTGGCGCCGATGAAACCGGAAATCACCCCCAGGGTGTAGAGGGGAAAGCCAATGACCACGGCCCAATGGTTGACCCGGTCAAAGACCGAAAGCGCGGGCAGGTCCTTGTCAAAAGTCGAGAGCTTGGCCTTGCTCTTGATGGTGCGGTTCTGATGCAGGAAGACCAAACCCGCCACACAGGCCACGGCGGAGAGCCCCACGCTCACGAACAGCGAGCCCACATGCACGATAAGCAGGACCGCAGAGAGCGACTTGGGCATGACGGCCCCGGCCTGGGGCATGGCCAGGGACGAGATGAACACGAACAAGGCCAGGGGTGAGGCCATGAGCGCCAAGAACTCGTGCTTGAGCCGCCACCACAGGATAAAAAAGATGAGCAGCATGCACCAGGACATAAGCTTGAGGTACCAGCCCTGGGTGAGTTGGCTCAGGGGGCCCGAGGCCAGGAAGTGCACGAGCATGGCCGTGTGCAGCGCGAATCCGATCACGGCCAGCCACGAGGCCGAGCGCTTGAGAGCCCGAGAGCTGGTAAGCGCGCCCAGGAAATAGAGCACCGCGCCAAAGCAATACAAGCCGATGTTCACGAAATAGAGGAGGTCAAACACATGCATGGGGTATTCTCGCTCAGGGGCGCTAGGGTCATCCGGCAAGCAGCTCAGGGATGTGGTCCGCCAGGGCCGGAGGCAATATCTCTTGCAGCAGCGCCTGAGCCCCTTGCTGGTCGCCGGAACTCAGCAGTCCGGCCAAATCCGAGGTGACCAGGGACCGGAACAGGGCGGCGTTGTCCGCTTGGGGCTGTTCCAGGGCCAGGACCAGGGGCCGCAGCTTTTTCAGCAGCGCCAAAAGGATTGTATAACGCGAACCCAGATACTCCTGCAAGTCGCGCCGCACCACACGTGTCAGGGCCGGGCTCACCCCGGAACTGGACAAGGCCGCCACCAGCCCATCAAGATCCACATGGGCCGGGACAATGAAATCGCCACTGTCCGGCTCGTCAATGACGTTGCACAAAATAGAGCGCTCGCGGCAGAGATCAGCTATGCGCTGATTGACTTCAGTTTTGGCCGTGGCCGCGATAGCCAAAAAACAACCCTCCAGGTCGCTGTCCGTAAAGGGCCGGTTGGCGTATGTCACGTTGACGGGTGCAATGAGCGGTTCAAGATCGGTGTGGGGAGGGCCAGGATCCACCACCAGCACTTCCTTGACCGGGCACTTGATCAGCGTGGCCAGCTTGCGGCGGCCCACGTCGCCCGCGCCCGCCACCAGGCAACGTTTTTCCGTGAGATCGAGAAATGCCGGGTAGTAGCGCATGGACCAGTGATAGCAGTTCCGGTGCGGCTGGACAATCCCGCCGTATGGTGTGCATTGCCGAGGCCTGGGAAACATGAGGATCGTCCGGGCAACCCTGGACAGATTCTTGCCAAGCCTTTACTTTGGCCCAAAATTACCGGCTCGACCATGCCCCATATCCTTGTCATCCAACTCGCCCGTTTCGGGGACCTGATCCAGACCAAACGGCTCATCCTGTCCTTGGCCGCGATCCCCGAGAACCGCGTGCATCTGTGCGTGGACCACTCCTTGGCCGGGCTGGCCCAAGCCGTGTACCCCTTCGCAACACTCCATCCCATCCACGCCCATGCGGGCGGTGTGGCTGAATCCCGGATTCTTGCCGAGAACAACGCCAGTTTCACCGAGATGGCTGGAAAGGACTTTGCCGAGGTGTACAATCTCAATTATTCCGGCCTCAATTTCAGCGTGAGTGCGCTCTTTGCCCCGGAAAAAGTTCGCGGCTACTCCTGGCGCAAGGGGCAGCAGCTCAAGGACCGTTGGCCCGCCATGGCGTTCCGCTGGACCCGAGACCGGGGGCCGAGCCCCCTCAATCTGGCTGACTTCTGGGCGCACCTGACGCCCCGACCCATCGGGCCCGAAACCGTCAACCCCGAGGCCCGCGCCCAAGGCAAGGGGATCGGAGTGGTGTTGGCGGGCCGCCATGCCCGGCGTTCCCTGCCCACGGAAACCCTGGCGCGGGTG
>QZKZ01000307.1 GCA_004796465.1 Desulfovibrio sp. | reverse complement strand
GCCTTATCCGCCATGGCTGCGGTGGGATTGTTGGGATAATTGAGGAAAATGGCCTTAGCTTCCTGCCAAGAATCCTCGCCGATCCCGTCCAGGTCGGGTAAATAGCGGTTGCCCTCGACCAGATCCACGAATTGGACGCGGCCCCCGGCAAAGTTCGTGGCAATGTTGTACACGGGGTAATTGGGCGTGCACACCAGGACCAAGTCCCCGGGATTGATAAAGGCCAAGGGAAAGTGCGCAATGCCTTCCTTGGAGCCGATCAGGCTGACCACTTCCTTGCCCGGGTCCAGGTCAACGCTGAAGCGGCCCTGGTACCAGTCCGCCACGGCCTGACGAAAGGAAGGCATGCCGATTGATGAGGGATACTGGTGGTGGACGGGATTCTTGGCCGCCTCGGCTAGGGCCTTGACCAGAAATTCCGGAGTGGGTTGGTCGGGATCGCCGATGCCCAGGCTGATGATGTCCACGCCACGGGCCTTGACCTCGTTCTTCACGCGGTCGATCTCGGCGAACAAATAAGGCGGCAGGGCCGCCAAACGGTCGGAAAGCTGAAAACGGTCCATTTTTTCTTCCTTAACAAAGCAAGTGGTTGATTCTGGAAAGGTCTGGGTACTGATACCCGCGTGCTCTGTCAATTTCTCCTTGTCCCTTGCCCAGGCCCGGTGTAGCCTAGTCCGATAAAACCGCAACCAAACCGCAACGAACAGCATCTATGACGACCCCCTTGGCCACCCTCTCCCATCCCTGGATGGAGCGCTACCTTGAGCACCTGATCGTGGAAAAGGGGCTGGCCGAGAACAGTCTTGCCGCCTACTCCCAGGACCTGTTGAGTTTCTTTTCCTTTTTGGGCCAACGGGACAGCGACGTGGCTCAGGTCACGGAAGATGATTGTTACCTCTATTTGGTCCACGAGCGCCAGCAAGGCCTGTCCAACAGCTCCGCGGCCCGGCGTTTGTCCACCTTGCGTGGTTTTTTCCGCTTCGCGTGCCAGGCCGGCTTGGCCAATGCAGACCCCACGGCCCATTTGGACGGCCCGAAACTTCCCAAAACACTGCCCCAGGTGCTCACGCCCGAGGAAGTCAGCGCCATCCTGCTTCAACCCAAACTGACCACCAAGCTCGGCTATCGTGACCGGGCCATGCTGGAGTTGCTCTATGCCGCGGGGTTGCGCGTGTCCGAACTGGTCAACCTCAAGCCTCTGGATTTCGACGCCCATACCGGCCTAATCCGCGTTCACGGCAAGGGCGGCAAGGAGCGCATCGTGCCTGCCCATCCCCAGGCACAGGATTTCCTCATGGAGTACTTGAACTCTTGGCGAGGCCAGTTCGCGCCTGTAGAGGAATTCGTGTTTCTCAACCGCTCGGGCAAAGGCCTCACACGCCAGGCCGTGTTCAAGCTGGTCAAGCGCTATACGGCCGAGGCCGGGATTGTGAAGGAAGTCTCGCCCCACTCTTTTCGCCATTCCTTTGCCACGCACCTCTTGGAGGGCGGCGCTGATCTGCGTACCGTGCAAGTTCTCCTGGGCCACGCGGTCATTGACACCACAGAGATCTATACCCATCTCCAGGGCAAGCGCCTGGCCGACATCCACCGCCAACACCATCCCCGTTCCCGCATGGGGAAACCTTAAAGCGATACTTAAAACATGCCCTTGGTCAACGCCCCTACCGTGATCACTGCGCACAATAATGCGGATTTCGACGCTTTGGCCGCCATGGTTGCAGCGGGCAAGCTCTATCCCGATGCGGTATTGGTCTTTCCAGGCTCGCAGGAAAAGACCCTGCGCAACTTCTTTATTCAATCCGCAACGTATCTGTTCAATTTTCAGAACGCCAAGGACATAGATCCTGCTTCGGTCAAGACCCTGGTCGTTGTCGACACCCGGCAACGTGCCCGTTTGTCCCACTTGAGCCAAGTCTTTGACAATCCCGGGTTGGAGATCCACGCTTATGATCACCACCCCGACTCGGATGACGACCTGGAGCATAAGCAGGGTGTGGTCAAACCCTGGGGCTCGGCCACCGCGATCCTGGTCCACGAGATCATCAAGCGCGGCCTTGACGTGACCGAGGACGAGGCCACGATCCTGGGCTGCGGCATATTCGAGGACACGGGCTCCTTCACCTTTGCCTCGACCACGGAGCACGATTTCACTGCCGCGGCTTGGCTCAAGACGCGCAACATGGACGTCAATGTCATTGCCGATCTGCTCAGCCGGGAACTGAGCGCCGAGCAAGTGGCCCTGCTCAATACCCTCATTGAATCAGCCACGGCCCACGAGATCAACGGCGTACAAGTGGTCATTGCCGAGGCCAGCACAGACCACTACGTGGGTGACTTTGCCCTGCTCGCCCATAAGCTTCTGGACATGGAGAACATCCGGGTGCTGTTCGCCTTGGGCCGTATGCTTGACCGCATCCACGTGGTGGCCCGCAGCCGCACCCCGGACGTGGATGTTGGCCAGATCTGCACTTCCCTGGGCGGCGGCGGCCATGGATTCGCGGCCTCGGCCACGGTCAAGGACCGCACCCTTTCCCAGGTCAAGGACGAACTCTTTGCCCTGCTCTATTCGCACATCAATCCCCAGCTCCTGGTCAAGGACATCATGTCCAGCCCTGCGGTCACGGTCTGGGACACGGATACCATTGATCACGCCGTGGAGATTATGACGCGCTACAGCCTGACCGCCCTGCCCGTGGTTACGGAGTTGGACGGCAGTTGCGCGGGCATCCTGGAGCACGAAATCGCTGATAAGGCCGTGGCCCACGGTCTGGGGCATATCCCCGTGGCCGAGTATATGCAGCGCGAATGTGTGATCATACACCCGGGATCAGACCTGTATCCGGTCATGGAGATCATTGTGGGTCAGGGCCAGCACCTGGCGCCCGTGATCGAGGACGGCCATGTGGTCGGCGTCATTACCCGCACGGACCTCATCAACACCCTGATCGAGGAGCCCGCGCGCATTCCCGAGACGCTCATTCCCGAGCGCAAGCGGGAGCGCAACATACGCACCCTGGTGCGCGAGCGCATGCCCGGTCCGGTTTTCGCCCTGCTCCAAGAGGCCGGACGCTTGGCCGAGGACATGGGGTGCTCGGTATACGCTGTGGGCGGGTTCGTGCGCGATATCATGCTCATGCGGCCCAACCTGGACATCGACTTGGTGGTGGAAGGCGACGGCATCAATTTTGCCCGCAAGCTGGCCAAGCACTTAAAGGGCCGCATACGCGCTCACCATAAGTTCCGCACGGCAGTGGTCATCCATGGCGATGACGAGCGCATCGACGTGGCCACGGCCCGGCTCGAATACTATGAATACCCGGCGGCCCTGCCCACGGTGGAGCTGTCCTCGATCAAGATGGACCTCTTCCGCCGCGACTTCACGGTCAACGCCCTGGCCGTACAGCTCAACCCCGGCCAATTCGGCCGTTTGGTGGATTTTTTCGGATCCCAGCGCGACATCAAGGACCGGGTCATTCGGGTGCTGCATTCCCTGAGTTTTGTGGAAGACCCCACCCGCATCCTGCGCGCCGTGCGCTTTGAGCAGCGTTTCCAGTTCCGCATTGGCGGCCAGACCCTGCGGCTGATCAAGAACGCCTTGCAGCTCGATCTGATAGAACGCCTGTCCGGTAGCCGTTTGTTCCACGAACTCAAGCTGATCATGGAGGAGACCCACCCACTCGCCTGCTTGCGGCGTTTGCAGCAGCTTGATGTACTCAAGGCGGTCCATCCCGATTTGATGTTCAATCCTGCCAAGGAGGCCCTGCTTGAGGAGGCCGAGCGCATCTTGGGCTGGCACCGCTTGCTCTATCTTGAGCCCGAGCCCAAGGCGTGGGTCGTTTATCTGCTGTGCTTTTGCGAGGGCTGGAAAGCCAAGGACGCCAGACACCTCATGCAACGCTTTAACCTTTCTCCGCGCGAGACCAAAGATTTCCTCCAACTTCGCCATATGATTAGCGAAGCTTCGGACAAGCTGTTCATTTGGAGCGGTAGCCAGGGATCCCTGAGCGATCTGAGCGAAATCCTGGAAAACGTGGCTGTGGAGGGAGTGCTCTATCTCATGGCCAGGAGCCGCAGCGAATCCATTCGCCGCCATATTTCCTTGTATCTGACCAAATTGCGTGACATGGACCTGGAAATCGGCGGCAACGACCTGCTTTCCTTGGGCTTTACCTCTGGCCCGGCCATGGGCCACGTGTTGCGGCACATCCGGGCCATGAAGCAGGACGGCCATGTGGGCGACCGCGCCCAGCAAATGGCCAAAGCCGAAGAACTGCTTCGCCAGGGCCGCTACAGCAATGAAAGCACCAAAAAGTGATCCCCTCCACAGGGATTTGACGCGGTTCATCCAGGGGCGTATGCAATACGAACTGGGAAAGGTTTGTGCGGCTCTTGTTGGCGAGGAAGCAACCCATGGAAAACACAGTCTATTCACGTTATCAGTTGATCGTGGTCTACACCACATGGCTCTGGATATTGTGGAACATCTTGGTGTTTTCCTTTCTTGGCGTACGCGACAGGACAATGGACCAAGGGCTTTTTCCCGAGGGATACTTTGAGTCCGTAGCCCGGGCAGCCCCGCAGGAACCCTTGCCTCCCCTGGAGCAATGATGGATTTTTCCAAGGCATCACTCGATTCTCTGGCGCGGCAAACCCGCGTGTCGGTTATTGGCGCGGGTAGTTGCGACGAAAACGTGGGCGCCCAGGCCCGCGAACTGGGCGCTTTGCTCGCCGAGGCTGGTTATGTCATTGTTTGCGGCGGCTTGGGTGGAGTCATGGAGGCTGTATGCCAAGGGGCCAGCTCTCGGGGCGGGATAAGCATCGGTATTTTGCCTGGAGAAAACCGCAATGCGGTTAATGAGTATGTTACCCTGCCCGTTGCCACCTCCCTGTCGCACATGCGCAACTACTTGGTGGTGATCAACGGGGACATCGTGGTGGCTGTGGAGGGCGAGACCGGCACCCTTTCGGAATTGGCATTGGCGCTCAAATCAGGTAGAAAGGTAATAGCTCTGGGACGCTACAGCAGCATGGAAAGCGTTATCCCCGCTGCCGATGTTCACGAGGCCCTGCGTCTGGTAAAGCAGTTCGCGCCCCCGTATAAGGCCACGTAACCCTCGAAAAACAGTGACGCTACTGTGCGCACCGGCAATATCGTACTTGAAAACAAAGGTTTACCATCCATGGAAGTGTTATGGGCGCCTTGGCGGCTGGAGTACATCCTCGGCCCCAAGCCCGATGAATGCGTGTTTTGCCTGCCCCAAACAAGGGACGAGGATCGCGAGCGCCTGGTGCTTCTTCGCGCCCGGCACAATTTTGTGATCATGAATAAATTTCCGTACAACAACGGCCACCTCATGGTCACTCCCTATCGCCACGTCATGAACCTGGCGGATCTGACCTCCGAGGAGAGCCATGAGATGATGGACCTACTCCAAGACTGTGTTCGGCTTCTCAAGGAGCTGTTCACTCCCGAGGGGGTCAACGTGGGCCTCAACATTGGCGAGGCCGCGGGCGCGGGCATCCGCGAGCACCTGCACTTCCACCTGGTGCCGCGCTGGAACGGGGATTCCTCGTTCATGGCCGTGTTTTCCGAGACCCGGATCATTCCAGAACATTTATTGGCTTCATATGACCGCATGTTGCCGCACTTTGCGTCCATAGAAGACAATCGCTATCGGAGGAAGCCATGCGATTCATCAAAGTCTTGATTTTTCTATTAATAATGGTCCTGGCCATGTTGTTTTTCGTCCAGAACAACGTTGCCCTGTCCAAGACAATGCAACTTCAGTTCGATCTTTTTTTTAGCAAGTGGACCAGCATTGAGTTGCCCTTTTATTTTATTTTGCTTGTGACCTTTTTTCTGGGCGGCTTGTTTGTCCTCATGTACTTTTTCATTGAAAAGATCCGCTTGGCCTCGGAATTGAGAACCCAGCGCAACAAGTGCCGCAAGCTGGAACAGGAACTCAGGTCCTTGCGCAACATGCCCCTGGAGCGAGAGGAATTGGCCGCATCTGCCCCGGCCCCGGTTCCGGAAACAAAGGCAAAGCGCGCCAAGGACAAGAAGGAAAAGAAGGAAAAAAGGATTGTTGAGCCAACGCCTGCGCCTGAGCCTGTTGCCGAGTCAAAAGGCACCGAGCCTGCCGTGGAAGCCGAGCCGGTGATGGAAGATAAGCCCTTGGCCGACCCCTTGCCCGAACCCGAGCCGGAAAAACCAGAAACACCCGGGCCTTCGTTCAACGCAGGTTTCTTGTCCTCTTCCCTGGGCTCGACCACGGATCCTTCCCTGGACGCCGACAGCAGCGACAGCGCCGAGGGTGAGACCGGCGATAGAGAGCCGGAGAAAACCTAAACGGAGAAAACAGCTTGTCCTGGTTGTCCAAACTCAGGCCTTCCCGGCTGTGGCGCGAAACGCCTCGGGAAGGCCTGTCGCATGCCGAAGGCCATGCTCCCATCACCCGCGACACCTTGGCCGCGATCAAGGAGTTGAGCCGGGCGGTCCGCAACAATCCCGACGCCGTGGAGATTTACCTGGCCCTGGGCAACCTGTTCCGTTCCCAGGGGGAGATGGAGCGGGCCGTGCGGTTGCGCGAGGGTCTTATTGCCCGTCCCACCCTGCACAAGCGTTTCAAGGCCCGGGCCTGGTTCGAACTGGGCAGGGACTACAAGCGGGCAGGATTTGTGGAGCGGGCTGTGGACGCTTTTTCCGAGGCGCGCAACATCTGGGGTGACACCCCGGAACTCCTCCTGGAATTGGCCCGGCTCCATGCCGAGCAAGGCGAGTTCGCAGCAGCGGCCGAGCATTACCGCCGCCTGGGCCACGCCACGGCCCAGGCCCATTACCTGGTGCGCCAGGCCGAATTGTCCAGGGAATCCTCGCCTTCTCAGGCCCGCAAGGCTCTTGATAAGGCATTGGCTGTGTTTCCCGGTTCTGTGGAAGCCTGGTCCGCGCGCTTGGCCGGGATCATGGAGAACCCCGAAAAGAGGGGTGGCGATCGGTTGGGTCCGGTCATGAGCCAAGCCTACCATGCCGTGGACCCCAAACACCGCTTCGCGCTCCTGGAGCTGGTCCTGGCGGAAATTGAAACGGGCGAGCAGGCCCGATCCTTGGCTGGCCTTTTAGGTACCTTGTGCGCCGAGCATCCCAGGGATCGGTTTGTGGTGTACTATACGGGCTGCGCCCTGCTCATGGCCGGGGACCTTACCTTGGCCCGCGAGCGCTTTGAAGCGGCGTTGGATATGGATTCGGAGTTTTGGCCCGCCCGGTTGGAACTGGTCTCCCTGGTCCTGGCTGAAAAACAGCCGAAATACGGGGATTCAGGGTACCCTGAACTTGCCGAGCATCTTGATTTTTTCTTGGGCCAGGCCAGGCGTGTCAAGCGGTTTGTCTGTTCCCAGTGCGGCCTCAAGCGTGAACGGGTCTTTTTTGTCTGCCCCCGCTGCCACGGCTGGCATTCCATCGCCTTTCGCGAACGCCTCCAGGACTAGCCCCACCCATGCCCGCCAAGCGCAAACTCACGCCCATGTTCGAGCAGTACCTCTCCATCAAGGAGGAGTACCCGGACGCCCTGCTGTTTTACCGCATGGGCGATTTTTACGAGCTGTTTTTCGAGGACGCGGAAGTGGCGGCCCGTGAGCTGCAAATCGCGCTCACCAGCCGCAATCCCAATCAGGAAATGAGCGCAGCCATGTGCGGTGTGCCCCACCACGCCGTGGAAGGGTACCTGAGCCAGCTCCTGGACAAGGGCTACAAGGTCGCTATCTGCGATCAGATAGAAGACCCCAAGCAGGCCAAGGGCCTTGTTAAGCGCGCGGTGACCCGCGTGCTCACCCCTGGTACTGCTGTGGAAGACGGCAATCTACCGCCCAAGTCCAATAATTATCTGGCCGCCCTGTATTGGAGCGAATCCCGCGCGGTAGGCGGCCTGGCTTGGGTCGACTACTCAACAGGCGCGTGGAGCGGCCTGCAAACCCGCAAGAAATCCGAGTTGTGGCAGTGGACCGTGAAGATGGCCCCCCGCGAGCTGCTTCTTCCCGATGAACTGGAGCTTCCCAAGGACCTGGGCGCGGATTTTGGCCGCGTGAACCGCGTGCCCCAGCGCGCCTTTTTCGACCTGTCCTCAGCCGGGGATAAGGTGCTGGCCGCCCAATCCGTGGCCGACCTGGGCGTGGTCGACCTCCAGGACAAGCCCGAGTTGACCCGGGCCTGCGGCGCGCTGCTCACGTATTTGGTCCAAACCCAGAAGCACGACCCCAGCCATTTAGCTCAATTTCGTCCCCTGTCCCTGAGCCGCCATCTGCTCATCGACGAAGTCACGGAACGCAATCTTGAGTTGTTCCGCACCTTGGACGGCCGCACCGGCCCAGGTACCCTGTACCACGTGCTCGACACCACGCTTACGCCCATGGGCGCGCGGCTCTTGGCCGAACGTTTGCGCCATCCCTGGCGGGACATGCGTTCCATTCAGGCGGCCCAGGACGTGGTGGCCTGGCTGCACGACCGCGATGAAGTCCGTGACGGGCTGCGCTTGGGCTTGGATGAGGTCTATGACCTGGAGCGGCTTTCCACGCGCATATCCTTGGGCCGCGCCCAGCCCAAGGACTTCATTGCCCTGCGCCGCAGTCTGGAGGCCCTGCCCCGGCTGCGGCTTGATCTTGACCTTGCGGCCGAGGGAGGCGAAACTCCCCAAGCCCTGGTCGCCCTGCTCGACAACTGGGACGACTGCACGGATTGCCGGGAGCTTCTGGAGCGTTCCCTGGTCGACTCGCCTCCGCCCCAGATCACCGAGGGCGGCTTGTTTCGCGTGGGATACCACCCTGAACTGGACGAACTCATTGAGTTGTCCGAGCACGGCGAGGCCCGAATCCGCGATCTGGCCGAGTCCGAACGCGCAGAATACGGCCTGCCCAAGCTCAAGGTGGGCCATAACCGGGTGTTCGGCTACTATTTCGAGCTGCCCCGGGGCCAAGCCGCCCAAGCGCCCGAGCACTTTGAGCGACGCCAAACCCTGGCCAATTGCGAGCGCTACGTGACCGGCCCGCTCAAGGAGCTGGAGGAGCGCGTGGTTTCCGCGTTTGAGCGGCGCAAGACCCTGGAACTCGACCTGTTCCAAAAACTCCGCGCAGCCGTGGCCGAGATGCGGCCCAGGCTCCTGTTCATGGCTGACACCGTGGCCTGGCTCGACTATTGGCAATCCCTGGCCCAGGTCGCGCGGCAGTGGCGCTGGTCCCGGCCCCTGTTGCACGAGGGCATCGAGGTGAGCATCAGCCAGGGCCGCCATCCCGTGGTCGAGGCCGTGCAAGGCGCGGCGGATTTTATCCCCAATGACATTGACCTTGGCGATTCCGGCCGCTTGCTGATCATCACCGGCCCCAATATGGCGGGAAAGTCCACGGTGCTGCGCCAAACCGCGCTCATTGCGGTCCTGGCCCAGATGGGCTCATTCGTGCCCGCGGCCCGGGCTGAACTGGGGCTGGCGGACAGGGTGTTTACCCGCGTGGGCGCCTCGGACAATCTGGCCCAGGGCCGATCAACGTTCATGGTGGAAATGGCGGAAACCGCGCGTATTCTACGCCAAATGGGCAAGCGCAGCCTGGTGATCCTCGACGAGATCGGCCGGGGCACCTCCACCTTTGACGGCTTGGCCCTGGCCTGGGCCGTGGTCGAGGACTTGGCCCGCCGCCATGGTGGTGTGCGCACACTGTTCGCCACCCACTACCACGAGCTGACCGTGCTCGAGGACGGTTTGCCCGGCATCCGCAACTTCACCATCGCGGTCAAGGAGTATGGCGGGGAAATCGTGTTCCTGCGCAAGCTGGTGCCCGGCCCCTCGGACCGCAGCTACGGCATCGAAGTGGCCAAACTTGCCGGGGTGCCCAGGCCCGTGGTGCAGCGGGCGCGGGAAGTGCTCGCTGTGCTGGAAAAAAAGGCCAAATCCGCTGACAGGCGGCTGGAGGCCATGCACGCGGCCCAGACCCTGCTGCCCGGTTTTACCCCCTTGCCTGTTGTCCAGACTCAGGATACCAAACACAAAGATGCTGACCCCATCACCGAGACCGGCCCACTGGAAGACCATCCCCTGCTGGAGGAATTGGCCGGGCTCGATATCGATCAACTCACGCCCATGGAGGCGCTGAATGTCCTTAATACGTGGAAGGAAACCTGGGGGAAAGACGGCCATGACCCTGAATAAATCTATAGTTGCCCGGAGCCTTGCCCTTGGAGTGCTCGGCGTGCTGGTCCTCGTATCCTTGGGCTGCGGCCGAAAATCCTGGCCCGAGGCCCAAATCTTGGCCGAGGAGTTCGGCTACAAGACCATCCACGCTGTGCGCGAGGAAGGGTGTTTGGTGATCCGCACCGCCTTGGACGGGAAATGGCAGAACATGTCTCGCATGTTGCTCGAAATTTCGGACACGGACACGGATTGCCCGGGCTGCCCCTTTTATCCGTCCCAGGAAGTGGAAGTCAGCACCGAAGCAGGCAACCTCATGCAGGAAGAGGAAGTGCTCATCATCCGCCTTTGCGGTTTGAACGAGGGCCAGACTTATCGCTGGCGTTTGGTGGCCTACAATGTTTACGACGAGTTGGGGCCGGTGATCTCCGAAGTTCGCCTCACCGCTCCCTGATCAGAAATACATGACAACCCCATGCGACTGCCGCGTTTCCCATGGAAACGCGGTGGTTTATCGTGGTGAGCCAAGGATTTAGCCATGCATCATTTTCCCATGATTGACGGCGTGCTCCACGCCGAGGACATTCCCGTGCCCGATTTGGCCAAGGAGTACGGCACTCCGCTCTACATCTACTCCTCCGCCACACTGCGCCAGCATTTCGAGGTATTTGATTCTGCCTTTAGCGGAGTGGACCACATCACCTGCTACTCGGTGAAAGCCAACTCCAACCTGCACGTGCTGAAACTGCTCAAGGACATGGGCGCGGGCATGGACATCGTGTCCGGCGGCGAGCTGCACCGGGCGTTGACCGTGGGTGTGCCCGGCGACCATATCGTGTACTCGGGCCTGGGCAAGCGTAGCGAGGAAATCCGCCAGGCCCTGGACGCCGGAATTCTCATGTTCAACATCGAGTCCCGCCAGGAACTGGACCGCATCGACGCCATTGCCCGCTCCATGAACACCAAGGCCCGCGTCAGCCTGCGCGTGAATCCGGATGTGGACCCCGGTACCCACCCCTACGTGGCCACGGGCCTCAAGAAGAGCAAATTCGGCCTGGACGTGGAAACCTCCCGCGAGGCCTACCTCGCGGCCCGGGACATGGAAGGCGTGGAGCCCGTGGGCATTGACTACCACATCGGCTCCCAGCTGACTTCCGTGGACCCGTTCCTGGAGGCCCTGGAAAAGGTGCTGGATTTCTCCCGCTACCTGGCCGATCAAGGCATCGACATCTCCTACCTGGACCTGGGCGGCGGCCTGGGCATTACCTACGACAGCGAGGAACCGCCCCACCCCACGGAATTCGGCCCCTCCCTGACCAAGATGGTCAAGGACACTCCCTTGACCCTGATCCTGGAGCCAGGCCGCGTCATCGCGGGCAATGCCGGGATCATGGTCACCGAGGTCCAGTACACCAAGACCACTCCGGCCAATCGTTTCGTGGTGGTGGACGCGGCCATGAACGACCTGATCCGGCCTTCCCTGTACGACTCCTATCATCGCATTGAGGAAGTCGAACCCAAGAACAGGTCCACGCAATCAGTGGACGTGGTTGGACCTATCTGCGAGTCAGGCGATTTCCTGGCCCAGGGCCGCGAGTTGCCCG
>QZKZ01000271.1 GCA_004796465.1 Desulfovibrio sp. | reverse complement strand
GATACCGGCTCGGAAACCCAGTCCGTGGCCCTGATGTGGGCCCGGGCCAGGATCGAAACGTTCACCCGCGCCTTTTACCTGCCCCATTACGCCTGGGTTGACGTGGACCAGCAAGAACAGATCCGCCAGGAAGTCCAGCAGCTCGGCCTCGACTATTCCCTGGTCACGGACTGGACTTCGTTCGTGGCCGTGTCCGAGTTCATAGTCAATCCTGAGGCCAACGCAACCGAGACCCTGGATGTACCACTGCCCATGGTCGAAGGTGTTTCTTCCTTGGCCTATCCCAACCAGAACGCAGGCAGCCTGGCAGGCAACACCCAGATGGCGTCCACGCCCGAGCCCGCAGCCATGGCTGGTTTGGCCGTGCTTGCCGGGGCCGGAGCCCTTGCGGCTCTTCGGGTGAGGCGGAAACGCCTTCCCCTAACCACAACCAACAACGGAGAGTGCGCATAATGGATGCCATCCTGTCGACGTCTCCTTCCCAGTCCATGGACCAGGCCGAGCAGACCGGGCGCAACCATACCCTTGGCCTGTGCCTTGCCCTGGCCATGGTCTTCCTGGCGGACATCCTGTTTTTCGAGACCTTGCACCCCGTGGGCCGGTGCATCAGTCCGCTGGAGATAGTGTCCTTTTTGCACAGGCAACCCGCGTGGACCGCCGCGCCATTTTTCGCTGCATTCCTTCTCATTCTGGCCGTGTATCGCAAGGAATCCTTTGCAGGCCTGCCGGGCAAGCTCGTGGGCTTGGGGTGCATTGGCCTGCTATGGGCCATGGTGAACCATGGCAAGGGTCTGGCCCTGTTCCTGCTGATCTTGGGCAGCGCCACCCTGGCCATACCCGGAAGCGAATGGCGAAAAAGCGTACCGGCCTGGCTGGAACAAGGACTGGTGTTCGTGGTCAAGATGGTGACCCTGCCGGTCCAGGATATCAGGACCTATGTCTCCAGCAAGCCGGATATGGATGGAGAGAACCGGGGCAAACGTATCTTCCGCAACTGGGTGTTTCCCATTGTTTTGGGAGCGTTGTTCCTCGGGCTGTTCATTCTGGCCAATCCCGTGATCGCCGCGTGGATCGAGGAATTCGCCTTGGACATCATCCTGAAGTGGTTCATTCCGCGCAGGGTGGTGCTGTGGCTCCTGGTCGCTTCCCTGGTGTGGACGACCCTGCGCTTGAGCCGGCCCAAGGAGGTCGAACACGAGAAGCTCGCGCCTGAGGATCCAGTACCGGCAGCCCAAATCGGGTTTATGACTCCAGGCTCCATGGTCAGGGCCCTGGTGCTGTTCAACGCCATCTTTCTCGTGCAGACCGGCATGGACGCCATGTACCTTCTGGGCGGTGCGGTCTTGCCCGAGGAATTTACGTATGCCGAGTACGCCCATCGCGGGGCCTACCCCTTGGTGGCAACAGCGCTCTTGGCCGGTGTCGTGGTCCTGGTGGCGCTCAAGCAAGCAAGCCCCACGGAACGCTCCCGTTCCGTACGCGGGCTCACCTACGTTTGGATCGCCCAGAACGTCTTTCTCGTGGGCACCTCCATGTGGCGGCTCTTGTTCTACATTGAGGCTTATTCCCTGACCTGTTTCCGGGTGGCGGCCTTCATCTGGATGGGGCTGGTGGCCCTGGGCCTGGTTCTGATCGTGGTGCGGATCATCGGGCAAAAAAGTGGCCAATGGCTGCTCGGAACCAACTTCCTGGCCCTGCTGGCCGTGCTGTATACCGTGTGTTTCCTCAACGTGAAGGGATTCGTGGCCGAGTACAACGTTGCCCATTGCCGGGAAATGGGAGAGTCCGGGTATTACATTGATCTGTACTATTTGCAGAGGCTCGGGCCCGACGCCATCCCTGCGGTGCACCGTTTGCGCGAGGCTCGGGTCCTGTCCCCGGAAAAAGCCGCTTGGGCCAAGCAAGTCGAGGAAGAGCTCGTGGCAGACCTGCACGCGACCCTGGATAATTGGCGGCAATGGACCAGGCAGCGGCAAGCCTTGGCCGATGAATACACGCTTTCCACCGTCTCCCTGGACTTCTTGCCCGACGGCTCGGGCTGGAGTATTGTCCGGCCAGCCGAGGACCGACATGGGCCGCAATAAGCTCCCCAGGAGCTGGTTTGACAAGGGGCTCGCGTCCCGGCGACATTACGCCATGAAGACTATTCTCATTGTCGACGACGACCTCCATATCCGCGAGGTTATTGCGTTCGCCTTGGAACAGGCGGGATACAACGTCAAGGAAGCAGGCGACGGCAACCAAGCCTTGGCCATGGCGGCCGAGAACGAGCCCGATCTGGTGGTCCTGGATATCCTCATGCCCGAAATGGACGGTCTCGCGGTCTGCCGCAGGCTGCGCAAGCTCAGTGAAGTCCCGATCCTGTTCCTGTCCTCCAAAAGCGATGAGGTCGACCGGATCATCGGCCTGGAAATCGGGGGCGACGATTACGTGACCAAACCGTTCAGCCCCAGAGAACTGGTCGCCAGGGTTGGCGCCATATTCCGGCGTACGGACCTCAGCAGACCCGTGAATGACGATGAAGCCTGTTCGGATGAGTCGTACACCCTGCGCCAGGGCCGCATGAGCCTGGATCTGGAGAGCCATGCCGCGTGCTGGGACGAACAGGTTGTTCCGCTCACGGCCAGGGAGTTCGCCCTGCTGGCCACCCTGATTCGCCGCCCCAAGCGGGTGTTCCTGCGCGACGAACTCATGGACGCGACATATGACCAGGACGTGACCGTGAGCCAGCGCACCATTGACAGCCACGTGCGGGGCGTGCGCAGCAAGTTCGCCGCAAAGGGCGCGGATTCGGTGATCGAGACCGTGCACGGGGTGGGCTATAAACTGGGGAATTGCGAGTGAGCCAAGCCCCCTTTCGTTTGCGGCTGCGCACCATCTTGTTGGTGGTGAATCTGTTGGTATTGCTCCTGCCCTTGGGCTCCATATATTTGCTGAGAATTTATGAGAACGAGCTGATCCGGCAGACCGAATCCGAGCTATACGTGCAAGGGGCTTTTATCGCCGCGGCCTACAAGCAGGAGATAAAGGAAATCCTGGCCGAGCAACGGAGAGATCCCAGCGGGTACGGACGGGAAGTGGTTCTGCCCCCGGATGACGGCGAGTACTACCATCCCATTCCCGCGCTTCTCGATCTCACGGCCGACCCCATATTGCCGCCCCAGCCCGAGGCCATCCCGACCATGATCAGCCCGGACCCCGTGGCCCTGGATGCTGCCGCAAAACTGGAGCCCGTGATCAAGGAGGCCCAGCGCACCACCCTGGCGGGCATTCGGGTCGTTGATTATCAGGGGTTGATCGTCGCCTCCAGCGGGGAAGAAAAGTTCGCGTCCCTGGCCCATACCCGGGAAATACGCCAGGCGTTTTCCGGCGCGCCCGTAAGCTTCATGCGCCGGCGAATCCTTGAGGAAGGGCCGCCGCCGCTTGCCGCCATCAGCCGGGGCACCGGCATCAGGGTCTTTGCCGCCCTGCCTATAATCCAGGACAACCGCATCCTGGGCGCGGTGCAACTCTCCAGGACCCCGCGCAATATTCTCAAGGCCCTGCACAAGAAACGGCACTACCTCATTGCGGCGTTTTCCGGCCTGGTGGTGGTGGCCCTGCTCTTGGCCATGTTCACCTCCCTGACCATTTCCCGGCCGATCAAGGCGCTCATTCAACGGACTCAACTGCTTTCCAGCGGCCGGACTTCGGAAATCACGCCGCTCAAAAGCCCCATGACCAAGGAAATTGCCCGGCTCTCCGACGCGTTCGTGCGCATGGCCCGGGCCATCGAGCACCGCACGGGCTATATCCAAAGTTTCGCCATGCACGTGTCCCATGAGTTCAAGACACCGCTCACCGCCATCCAAGGAGCAGTGGAGCTGTTGGACACGCATCTCGAGGACATGGACCCGGCCCAGCAGAAACGGTTCCTGGGCAACATCGCCAAGGATACGGACAGGTTGAGACGGCTGGTTACCCGCTTGTTGGAAATGGCCCGGGCCGACGTGTTCGAGCCCACGGCCGAGACCTCGGACGTGATGGAGGTGCTGGCCATGACCAAGGAGCGCTATGTGGACGAGGGGCTGGAACTGGTGGTTTCCGGCCAGGAACAGGTCCATGTGGCGGCCTCGGCCGAGGTCGTGGACTTGGTGGCTGGCCATTTGCTGGACAACAGCCTGCAGCACGGCGCGGACCGGGTGGAAGCGTCAGTATCCCGGCACAAAGGCCGGGTGCGCATCCGATTCGCGGACAATGGGCAGGGCGTGTCGCGCGCCAACCGGGATAAAATATTCACGCCCTTTTTTACCACTGGCCGGGACTCAGGCGGAACAGGCCTGGGACTGTCCATTGTGGGGTCGCTCTTGACGGCCCATGAAGGTTCGGTGTCCCTGGTTCCGGAACAGGGGCAAGGGGCGGTGTTCGTGGTGGAGTTGCCCGAGGCCGGGGCCGAGGCCGGGGCCGAATCGGACTCGTAGGTTTACTTGCGGATGTAGGTCACTTCGTTGGAGCAGTCCAACTCGCCGTTTTCCAACGTGCAGATCATGGTGCCCTCGCCCAGGGCCTCGCAATCCCACAAGTGGACATGCACCCTGCTGTCGTGGATTTCATAGCGGTAAGCGCAGATGCCCTCTGCCGTGGCGTAGAAATACTCCATGGTGCTCTGCAGGGAGAGGCTCACCTCGGGATCGTCCTCGTGCAGGTACTTGCCGAAGACCCGATTGGCATCAAGGGTTTCCTCGCGCAGATAGCGTTCGCCGTCGCTGCATTCCAGGGTGGCGTTGTCCACGGCCGCGCAGTCCATGCTGTCGCCAAAATACCATTGCAGGGCCGAGAAGTTCAGGACCACCTCGCCCTGGGCAAAGGTGTATGTGGCGCTGTACACCTGCATGGGATCTTCATAGGCAAAGGTGCCGTCCTCGCGCAGTTCCAGGGTGGTGACCTCGTCCAAGGCCATGACGTAGCGCCCGAGCAAATCTTCAAGGGTTAAGGGCTCCTCGGCGTCTTCAGAATCTTGGGCGTCTTGGGCAAAGCCCGCTGAAACCGCGAAAAGGATGGTCGCGACCCCAATCCAGAAAACACAAAGAAGCACGGCAAAGAAGCGCATGTTCATGGTGCATTCTCCCAGAGAGTGTCTACCAGAGAATGGGAAGCGAATCCACAGGGTGGATTTCGGATTTTGCCGAGGACCGGTGCGGCCACACCGGGAAAAACGTACCCTGGCATAATGGGTTGACGCGTGGCCGGGGCAACGGTACCACATCAAGACTCGGAAATAATGCTGGTTTGGCCTTCAACGAGGAAGCAAGGGAGTTGCCCATGAAATGGTGTGTAGTGTTGGGAATGCTGCTGCTCCTGACAGCGGCGTGCAGCGTACAAGTGGATGTTGACAACCAGCATCCCGACGGATGGCATACCCAGGTATGCACGGACAAGGCTGATACTCGGCAGTTATATGGATCGGAACGTTCTGCCTTTATCAAGGGCTGCCTGGAATGCGTGGATCCGACCTCCGAGCCTCCGCCAAGGATCCAAAGGCGTGAACGGTGCGAAGAAGCCGCTACCAGTAGTGGTTACAGCATGGGCAGCCAACGGACGTTCTTTTTGGAGGGCTGTTACGGTTGCCGCTGATTCGCGAGTATGTGTGTGGTTGCCAACAAGGCCCGGCCCGCCGGGCCTTTTCTTTTGGGAAAAGGTTGAGGGAGCTTGACGGTTCACGGTGCTGTCGGTACCAAGATACTAGGAAGAAACCTGATATTCGCCAATTCAAGCAAGGAGAGGCAACGTGAAATATCTGGTGCTGACGATCATGTGTTTGCTGCTGCTCATTACGGCATGCAGGGTGCAGGTGGCTCCCAGCGGGGGAGGGGGAGGCGGCCAGAACATCAGCAACGGGGATATTTGCCAGGGCAAGGCCGATGACCGAAACCTGAGCGGCGCGGAAAGGGCCGCCTACATCGAGGGTTGCATGACCTGCCAGAACCCCGGAGTGTCGCAGAACCCCACGGCCCAACGCCAACAACACTGCGAGAACATGGCCAACAACAAGGGCTATACGGCCCCGGGGCCCCAGCGGCGCGGCTTTTTGGCCGGATGTTTGGATTGCCATTAAGCTGGTCCATCCAAGACGAAAAAAAACGGCCTGGAGTCTCCTCCGGGCCGTTGTTTTTTTTTTGGTACATTCAACTCACACGAGAGAAGCCTCGCCCAACTCTTCTTCCAAGCGCTTGATTCCCCTGGCCAGGGCGGAAGCGATTTGATCCAAGTCATCGCCCGTGATTTGGCGTTTGAGGCGGGGCTCGTCGTTCATGGCCTCATCCTTGCGTTGGATATTTTCCAGGATGTTGGTGAAGCGCTGGCCGCCCAGGGACGCCATGCGCTCCATGACTTGGCGCATGAACGGGAGCATGAGCCGTTTGCTGCGTTCGTCGTCATATACCCCTTTCCAATGGGTCAGGGTCTTGCCCGGCACCGGGCTTTTTTTGTTTTCCTCGATAACCTCGGCAATGACCTTGCGCCGCTCGTCCATGGCCGGGTCGTCAAAGCCGAACAGCATTGGGAGGAATTTGAAGTTGTCCACCCCGTCCACGGTGCCGCGGATGCTGATCAGGAAATACTGCATGATGGGCCTGGGCAGAACTCCTCGAATGAATTGCTCGCAGGCAGCCATGTCCTGCTCCGAGTCCTGGGGGTAGATGATTCCCTTGCTGGAGCAGCGGACAAAGGCGTACTCCACCAACAACCGCCCCAGGGGGTCCCTGCCCCTGTAGTTGGGCTGGAGATAGGCGACCAGGACCTTGTCCACGTTTTGTTTGAATTCGTTTTCAAAGGTGGACAAGTCCTTGTAACCGTCAAAGCCTTTTTTGACGTTCTCTGCGGCTTCAACAGCGGGCATGCCGTCTTCGATCAGGGAGGTCTTGACGATCTTGGCGAAGATCAGCAATTGGTTGCGGCAAGCCCTGAGAGCGGATTTATACAAGAGATCCGAGATAAGGTCTTTTTGCTGCAAAGGTGTCGGGTTGCTCATAATGCTTTTCGCCTAGGGTTGATGGAGCTTGGGAGTTCTATGTACCAGGGGGTATGGGCTTTATCAAGGAGATATAAGGGGTTGCCGGGCCGGGGAAACGAATCGCCGCCCAGGGAGCGGATGGGCCCCTGGAAATCCCTATGTTCCGCCTCTTGATTCCCTAAAGGTTTTAGGGGTATTGAAGGCGATCAGAGCACGCCAAAGGGGG
>QZKZ01000401.1 GCA_004796465.1 Desulfovibrio sp. | reverse complement strand
GCACATCCTGGTCCAGGACCGTGTGCTCGTGGAGCAGCTCAAGGTCATCCTCAAAGCCCTGAAGTTCAACAGTGTTACCGTGCACACCCTCAAGCCGGGATATTTGGACAGTGCCCAGCAATTGGCCATGCTGCTCATGCGCGAGGAAGGCGTGTTCCTGGTCCATCCCCCGGCTTCGGTGCGCAGGCGCGCCGGTGGCTCGGCAGCCCGCAGCCTGCCCGACTTCTTTTCCTCGGTGAGCTTGATCCTGTCCAAGGCGCGCAAGGACGTGATGCGCTTGCTCGCCAAATGCGTGCCCATTTTCGCCGATGCCCAGTACACCCAGAAACGGGAGCAAACCCTGCTGGCCCTGTACAAGTACGGCATCAGCGGCGCGTTTATCCTCAAGAAGCAGGAATCCTTGGCCAAGATGTCCCCGGCGCTGAAAAAACTGCGCATGGAAGAGCAGGTCATGGAACGCTACGCCGAGATCCGCGAATACCTGGAAGGTTACCTGCCTTACCGCGAAGACGCCTTGTCCGTGATCAAGGAAAAAAAGGAAGAGGTGGAGCTGTCCAAGCGCAAGGCCCAAGCGGAAAAGCTCATGCAGGAGGGCCGTGAGGCGGCCGAGCGCAAGGAATTCGAAAAGGCCATCACCGCCTATAAAAAGGCCATCGACCTTATGCCGCAAAAGCCCGAGGCCTACATGGAAAGCGGCCATGTCTACGTCAGGGTCAAGATGTATCCCCAGGCCCTGTACCGCTACCGCCAGGCCGAAGAGGTTTCCCGGGCCATTCCCGAACCCAACAAGGAGATCGGCAACGTCCGGGTGCTCCAGGTCAAGGACCGTATCGCCAACGGCGAATCACCCAAGAGCAGGCAGGTGCTGCGCCTGTTGGACGAAGCTGTGGAGAGCTTTGGCGCGGCCCTGAACAAGGCGGAAAAACTCGCGCCCCTGCACGCCGAGGACTCCCGCCAACTTAATGCCGAGGCCGTGAGCCGCATCGCCGGAGAGATCCTCAAACTCAACCTGGAAGAGACCCTTGGCAAGCGCCACCCCAAGGTCCGCGAGCTGGGAGCCCTGGCCCGCGAATCCTTCCAGCGCGTATCCGGCGGAGACATTTCGGATTTGCCCCCGGACCAGCTTCTGTTCCTGGGGTTGGCCGCTGTGGACGACGGCGATTACGACGGCGCCGAGGAGTTGTTCTTCAAAGCCGCGGAAAGCAAGGACCATTTCACGGACGCCTGCACGGAAATCAACTACCTCGGCACGGTGCTGCGCAAACAGGCCGGAGCCAAGGGAGCCATCACCCTCTACGAACGCCTGTTGGAACTGGACCCACCCAACCGCGCGCCCGTGAACTTCAACCTGTCCGTGGCCTATGTGGTGGAAAAACGGGACCTGGACGCGGCAGCCGCCATAGTCCGCGCCGTGTATACAGACCCCGGCTTGCCTAAAAACGATCTTTTCTACAAGAATACACAAATCTACGACGTGCTGCGCAATGTGGTGACTTTGTTCGCCAAGGCGTCTCGCCAGGGCGCGTCGGCCGTGGTCCCGCAAAACGTGCTCAAGGCCAGGCAACTGCAAGACCGCTTGGACGCCGCCGTTGCCAGTGACGACGGCAAGGAGGCCTTTCGCTTGGTCGCGCTCATCGGGACGAAAATGCCGGATTTTTTTGAGCTGGAGCATGTCCAGGCCAGCAAGCCCATCATGCGTTACGTACGGGGCAAGGCCAAGGAACTGGCCGCCTCCAGCAAGCCGGACATGGTCCGCTTGAGTGAAATCCTGACCCAGGCCGCAGCCAAGGAAAAAAGCCGGGCCGTGCCCAAGCGGCTCATCGCGCACACGGACTTCCGCCGCCAGGTCCGTGAACTTCTGGCTTCCGACGCCACGCCCAACAAAGCTGCCGGACTCCTGACCAAAGCTTTGGTCTGCCATCCCGAATGTCTTGACGGACCGGAATTTTATACGGACAAGGATATCCTCGCCCTGGCCTCGGAGACTTCCAAGCGGCTCAAAAACGTTGATATGGATAAAATCGAACACTTCTACCGGCTCTACGGTTTGGAAGACGCCGGGCAAAAAGCCGGAACACCAAAAGGCCGCAAGCCACCACCTGCCAAGAAACGGCCCCAAGGAGGCAAACAATGAAACTGCTCTTTCCACTCTTCTCCATGCTGCTCCTCGTGCTGTGCGCTTCCGCCTCTGCGGGAATCAATGACGGCCTCATTGCCCATTGGCCCTTGGACGGCGACGGCTGGGACCTCGGTCCCTACGCCTTGAACGGATACGTAACCGGCGCTGTTGCCGGCGAGGACGTGTCCGGTTTTCCCGGCGGGGCATTGCGCTTCAACGGGGAAGACGACGTGGTCGAGGTCCCGGACCAGCAGCTGTTCAATGCCCAGACCTTGACCATCACCGCGTGGATCAGGCCCGATCACTCTTCCCAGTGGGCGCGCATTGTGGATAAATACGACCATGTCAATGAAAGCGGCTACGCCTTTCACCTCAACCACGACACCTATGTGTCCTTTGAATTCTGGTCCCAGGACGGCGAGCACTACAGCGTGACCTCGGCCACGCCCATCTCCATGGGCCAGTGGATATACGTGGCCGTGACCTATGACGGCTCCATGCTGCGCCTTTACCAGGACGGCGAGTTGGTGGACGACAACCAGGCCCAGGGCCCCATCCGCCACTCCACCCGCAATCTATCCATAGGCAATGGTTTCGATGGCTACCATTCCTGGCCCTATGCCGGAACCATTGATGAAGTGCGGTTCTACGACCGCGCCTTGAGCCAATCCGAAATCGCCATGCTCGTGAGCGACGCCCTTAGCCTCTACCCTGACACGGGGCCTGACGACGCTCCCGGTCCCGGCGACCAGCCCAGACCGGGTTGTTCTTGCCCCGACTCGGACCATGACGGCGTTCCCGACGCCTGGGACGCTTGCCCCGGAACCTATCCCGGCGCATACACCGACTCCACGGGCTGCCCCCAGGCCGGCATGTAGTCCTGGTACCGGCAGTTTCCCTCTTAAAGGCAAAAAAAACCGCTTGGTGGACACCCCGTCCTGCCAAGCGGTTTTTCTTGCCCTTTGCCGGAGCGGCTGGGCCATGGGGACCCGGTCAGCACTCCAGGACCTTATACGAGCACAGCAAGGACTGGACCTTTTCCTTGACCAGGTAGTCCTCGCGGGTCATTTCAAGCAATTCCCAAACCTCTTGGGCTTCCAAACGCACCATGTGCTTGCGGTAGTCGTATGCCTCGTACGCGCCTTCACGCACGGTAAAGCAGATGAAGCCTTCTGGGTTGGTGATGCGCACCAGCTCGTTGAACGCTTCGGCGCGGACATGCCCGTAGGTGAAGGTCCCGACACAGACCACGGCGTCGTAGGCATTGTCGTCAACATCCAGGGTTTGGCTCATGTCGGCCTGGATCAAGTTCTGGTAGACTTGCTTGGTGGCCGCGATATCCAGCATTTCCCGGGAGATATCCAGGGCGTCGATGTTATGGTACCCGGCTTGGTTGAGCATTTCGCCCACCAGCCCGGTTCCGGCTCCAGCATCGAGGATCCGGGCCTGTTTGCTGCCCAGCCGCGCGTCCAGGGCCTTGGCCGCGTGCAAGGGGGCTACATAGCCCATGGTCTCCACGGTGTCCTTGTCATAGTCCTCGGCCCAACGGCTGTACGCCTCAACGAGTTCCTCCTGGTCCCGCGCCTCGTAAGTGGCCTGCCAAAGGTCTCGATTGGGGTGCATGTCGCCTCCTTTTCTGCTATTTCAACGCCACATCAGTGAACACACCATGCCCTCACTAATAATACATGCCAATGCAACAGTTCATCGTTTGAGAAAATTTCTTTATGTAAAAATACACACTATAGCGCCATACAGAACGCACTACTGTACAACTGAGGCCTCATAAACGCACCACTTTCTGAAAAATGCGCTTACAGAAGATCAAGATTTTTCGCCTTGCATCAAAGGCAAACATTTCAGCATATAGAGAAATATGAGAAACATGTCAAATCTGCTTAAAAATCCACTTTATACTGCGCCTCATGCAGAATGATACATCCTCATGGAGTAGAGCCGGGCACTGGAGTCGAGATGGGATCAAACTCCATTTTCCTGCACCAAGGTCGCTCATGCTCGATTTCCCTACACCAAGAACAGAGAACCAGATCAATCTCTGATAAGGTAAATGGAAAAAGCGCCTGGAAAGGCGCGAGAAAAGCGCCTGGAAAGGCGCGAGAAAAGCGCCTGGGAAGGCGCGAGAAAAGGCCTGGAAACTCCAGGACTCGGGCCGGGGGGAGTTAAATGGCCTGTAAGATAAGGAAGCGCAGCAAGAGAACGCCCGCGACAAAGCCGCCCACAACGATGAGGACTATGGCGGGTGTGCGGGACGGCGGGGGCGGCCCCATGAGGTTCACACCGTAGAGTTGGCCCTCGTTGAGTGCGCCGTGCACCGTGACCCGGTCCAGAGCGTCGTCAGGGGTCAGGTCGTTCTCATCCATGACCATGACCTCGGCGATGGACGCCAGGGGCACGGGGTCGATGGTCCAGATAATGCCGTTGCCGATCAGCTTGTCCTCGTAGCTTTGCGTCTCGACCTCGGTGCCGTTGTGCATGATCAGGAGGATATAGTAGTCCGGCGTGTCAATAAGTTCGCCCACGGACGGCAGAAAATCCATGCCCTTGGTCAGCTCCACCCTGTCGATGCTCTCGTCCGTGGGTGCGAGCAGCATGTCCACGCCCACCGAGGCCATGGCGGACCCGGCCAAGAACACCAACAGCAGGCCCAAGCGCAGGGCCAAGCTCTTGCCCCTGGGGCCGTGGGCAACCACTTCAGCGACTACGGGCCCTTGTTCGGGCACGGCCGGGGACCCGGCTTGCAGGGACGCGGGCAAGGAAGGATCAGTACTTCTGCCTGGGGGCGTGCTGTTGCTCATGGGAAAATCCTCGGAACCCGGCTCGGCTTGTGGTTCGCACTCCGCAGTATCGCATCGCACGGCCTGGCCCGCAAGCAGGGACAGGACTACTGAAGCCAAAAAAAACACCGTGCCCGGCATGAGCCTGGCTTCGATCATGCCTTCCAACTTCACGGCCACCACCAGCACGGCCAGTACAAACACGTCGAGCATGGAGTACTTGCCGGTCACGTGCAGCACGTGGCGGATCTTGCGCCGAACCTCGACGCGCAAGGGAATGGTCGAAGCGGCCACGGCCAGCACGGCCAAATTCTTCAGAACGGGAAAGACCATGCTGAACAGGAACAGGGTAATGCCGATGAGCCATTGCCCTTCCCTGAGTAAGACGAAAATACTGCCGGGCAGGGAATAGGAACGCACCCCGTCGAGCCCGGAAAACATGATGCAGTCCAGGACAAAACCCGGCACCAGGGTTCCCAAGGACATCACCCCCAAAATCAGGGCGGCGCGGTTGTCGAAAAAGCGGAACACGGGTTTACTATTGCATGGAGCGGACCAGCCGAACGCCGGACCGCATGTTGGGTTCAGGAAACGTCGCTGTCCACGATGGTGAGCAAGGCGCTCATTTGGGTCAGGTCCAGGATACGCATGGCCGCTTCCGAAGGGCTGACCACATGCATGGCCTTGCCCATTTCCCTGATCCGGTTGTTGAGCATGGCCAGGAAATTCACGCCTGTGGAATCCATGAAACCGGCTTGGGACAAGTCCACGGCCACGATCTCAAAGGAGCCCATGGCCAGGATCTCCTCCACGTTGTTCCGGGGCAGGGGCACCTGGACCATGGTCACTTCGCCGGTCAGGCGGACATACAGGGTCGTGCCCCGGCGTTCCATGTGCATGACGTCCATGAATTCTCCTTATTCGCCGCCACGTTGCGGCAAAGGCTCCCTGATCTTAAGTATCAAAACGAGAGCCAAGGCCAAGCCAAAGAAACATCCCGATATACTTCTTATTGCCAGAAGCACTGGACCAAGGCAAGGGACAGGCCGTTAAGTGGCCTGCAATCGTTCCCTGTCCACGCCCGCAAGTTTGTCGCGGATTTCCCGGGCCAAGTTGACGAGCGTGTCATTGGTGAAAAAGGCGGGTTCAGTCACGCAGTTGGGACAAGATGCCGCGGCAAGGGCCAGGTGATAGGCGGCCTTGCCCTGGTCGCCTTGATTGGTCAAAAAGCCCACGCACCTGGCCCTGTTCTCGGCATAGGCCGTTAATTCGCGGTCAAAGCCCTTGTCCCGGCTCCGCTCCAACACTTTACCCAAGAATCCCCGGAACTTCTGGAACTCGGCCCGCTCGATTTTGCGCATGGCCTGCTCTTTTTTCTCCACGTATTCCATGGTCACGGGGCTGGCCAAAAAACGATCCATGGTGAACATGCCGGGCATCCGGGCTGCGGATTGCCAAAGCAATTTGGCCGCCTCCTTGTCCTGCTTGCCTAGGATGAGGGCCTCCAAGCGATCCTGGGTGGATCCTGCCAACTCCACCTTTTCCTCGGGCTGGGCCGCGCCCGCCGCATGCAGTATGTCGTCGAACAGGTCCAGAGTGGAAAGGAGTGGTGCGAACAACTGGTGGTTCTTGTAAAATCCTTCCTGCTCCGGAAGCTTGGGGTCGACATACAGGGCGTGGACAATGCGCGCCGAGGCCTGGGCCGCGTTGTTGTCCACGGCATGGGCCACGGCCATGTTGAACAGCACGGCTCCCCTGTTGGAAGGATTCCTGGCCAGAAGCCGATCATATATATCCAACGCGGCATGGGCTCCGGCTCTGCGCCGGGCAACGGTTCCCAAGAAACACAGTTCGTCGCAGGCCTTGTGGAAAAACGCGGGGTCTTTGGCTGCTTCCCAATACCGCTTTTCCGCTTCCTCGAAATTGCCCTGGTCCATGGCGGCTTGGCCCAGGAAGACCAACTGGTGGGGCGGCAACTCCCGGGGAGACTTGGCAGCCACCTTGACCAGGGCGTCCCTGGCTTTTTCCCGCAATTCCTTGACCAAGGGGTGGTCGTCGCCCAGCATTGAGGCCAGGTCATGCTTGAATATCTCCCCGGCAATGGAGGCCAAAATCTCGGAGCGCTTGTCCTGGGACGTGTCCTGGCCCGAGTCCTGGGTCAGGGATTTCACTTTATCCGCCTTGTTCAGGGCCATGCCGTAGTTGTCCACGGCCTCGCCGAGCAGTTCCATGACCCCGGGCGAGGTCGGGGACTCGCCGTTCTCAATGCGCTCCGTGGCTTGGATGATGCGCACGTTGGCGATTTCCTTGTTGGGCTCGGGCTGGCTCTCAGCGATATCCTCGGCCTGGCGGAAGCGCTTCAGGGCATTGGGGTACTTTTTGGCCCGCACGTAGACCCGGCCGCTTTCCAGGTAGGCCAAGGGGTCCTGGGGGTAGAGGTCTATGGCCTTTTTCAGGCATTGGATGGCGCGGTCCAGATCATTGGCCGCCTTGCACTCCTCGGCTTTTTGAATCCACTCCTCGGCCTCGGCCTTGCGCGCGGACAGCTCTTGCTCCTCCTTGCGCTCCATGAGCGCGTCCAAGGCCCCGTCCATTTGCGGCAAATAATCCGTGAGATAGTCCCGCACCTCGGCGTAGCGGTCCATGATCTGCTCTTTCATACGCTGGGCCTTGACCTTGGCGGGCAAGCCCATGAGCGGCTCCTGCTGCTTGAGGATGAACGCGCCGGTCACGCAGTACTCGGCCAGGGAGATAATGGTCTGTTCCCGTTTATGGGCGAACTGGATATCAGCGAACACAGGCACGCACCGGGATAAAACCGAGGGGTCATCCCTGCGCGCCTTGGCCAACAGGGTGCGTACGGTAGCGAAGTAATCGGGCAACCCCTTTTCTTGGCGCACCCTGCCCTGGGCGTCGTGCACCGTAAGCGGCGGATTGACCAAGAACAACCCATCAGGCTTTTGGATCAGCAGGGCACCCAGTTGCCTGGCCGAGTCCAAGAACCCCTTGGACCGGGGGTGCACGGTCACGTTGTGAAACTTCAGCGCCTGCATGATCCGCGAGAGCTGTTCGCGCAAGTCCTGTTCATGGATGAGCAAGTGGACTCGCATCTGGCGGAACCCCTGCAAGGGATCAGCCTGTTGGGAAGCCTCTTGCTCAGGCGGTGTTTCCGGTGCTTCTGAAGGTGTCATGATCTACAAGGTCGGCTATGGCGCTGGGAAATCATAGGCACCAGGCCGCACTGTGGCAGCCCCCCCTGGTCCTGAGTTTCAACGCTCCATGCCGCTTTCCTTTCTTCCGCAAGATACGTCAGAACACCTGGCCGGGCAAGACGGTATCCTGACTTTCGGGCATCCGGCCTCAATATCTGGCCGCGCCGAATCTTAACCGGTCTCTCAAACGTCAAAACGCGGCAGGCCAGGGACCTGCCGCGTCATGCGCTTTGGATTTAGTGGCGAGCTTAGCCGCCAAGGAGCTGCATGGCCATCCTGGGCAAGGAGTTGGCCTGGGCGAGCATGGCCACGGCCGACTGGGTCAGGATTTGCTGGCGCACGAATTCGGTCATCTCCAGGGACACGTCCACGTCGGAGATGCGCGACTCAGCGGCCTGCAGGTTTTCCGCCTGGATTTCCAGGTTGGTGATGGTATTTTCCAGCCGGTTCTGCAAGGAGCCGAGTTGGGCGCGGATAGTGTCCTTGGAAATGATGGCGTTGTTGATCAACTCCAGGGACTCTTGGGCCAACTGCTGCGTGGAAATGGCGTTGCCAGCGGCCATGCCCAGGCCAAAGTCCGAGGCCCTGGCCGCGCCGATCTCGATGTAGTAGTAGTCCTCGGCCGAGTCGTTGGCCGTGCCGAAGTGGACCTTGAGCTTGCCCGTGGAACTGAGGCCCGAGCCGTCGTGGGCTCCGGAAAGGGCGCCGTTGAGCAGGTACACGCCGTTGAAGTCCGTGGCGTTGGCGATCCGGGTGATTTCCGAGGCCATGGCCTGGTACTCGGAGTTGATAAGGATCCGCTGGTCCGAGTTGTAGGTGCCGGTAGCGGCTTGCTCGGCCAGTTCCTTCATCCGGATCAGCTTTTCGTCAATCACGTTGAGCGCGCCGTCAGCGGTCTGAATCAACGAAATGGCGTCGTTGGCGTTGCGCACGCCCTGGTTCAGCGTGGCGATGTCCGCGCGCATGAGTTCGCGCACGGCAAGGCCGGCGGCGTCGTCCGCCGCGCTGGTGATGCGCAGGCCGGATGACAGGCGGCGCACCGAGGTGCCGAGGTTGCCGTAAGCCCACTTCAGGTTGCGGGCGGCGGTCTGGGCCATGAGGTTGTGATTCACTACCAGGGACATGGCATCTTCTCCTTGTATTTCTGGTCCTTACTAAAAACAATGTGACTTGTATTAACTATTGTCCAGCACAAAGGCATGGCTGAGATTGTAGCGCCCGGCAATGCCGTTCAAGTACGATTCCGCATCAGCCCGGCTGGAAAACGAACCAAGCAGCACCCTGTGCCATACGCCCCGCGATCCCAAGTCAACACCCACCACTTGGGCGGTCAGGCCTTGGGCCTCCAATTCCCGGACCCGGCCCAGGGCCTTGTCCTCGCTGTCCCAGGAGCTTTCCTGAATGGTGTAGGGTCCCAAGGGGCCGGAACTCGACGCAACGGTGCGGCTTACGTGCATGGTGTCTTGGCTGCTCGCTCTCGCGGGACTGATTTCGTGGGAGGCCGTGGAAACGGCAGGCGCGGCTGATGCGGCCTGCTCGCCTTGGGCCACCGGGAGGTCAGAGGCATTGGCCACATACCGGGTACGTGGCCCGGCGCGAAAACCCGCTTCCATGATAAAGGTGGTTTCCTCGAGCCGGACTTCGGAATTTTCCGCGCCCAGCACCACTGCAATGACCCGCTCTCCGTTGCGCATGCCCGTGCAGATGATGTTGCAGCGGCTCGAAGCCACGTATCCGGTTTTCAGGCCGTCAATGCCCGGGCACACGCCCAGGAGTTTATTGGAGTTCCTGCGGGTGACCCCGTTGTGGGTGAACTGGGTCAGGCTGTGATAGGTAGCCAGGGCGTCGGGATAATCCCGGATATAGGACGCGGCCAGGGTCATCATGTCCCGGGCCGTGGTGATCTGGCTGTCATCGGGCAGGCCGTGGGGGTTGGCGAAGTACGAATGGTTCATGCCCAGGGCCTGGGCCTTGGCGTTCATCCAACGCACGAACTCCTCCTCGGACCCGGCCATGAATTCGGCCACGGCCACGCAGGCGTCGTTGCCCGAGGAGACCGCCATGCCCGTCATGAGTTCCTTGAGCGTGACCACCTCGCCCTGGGTGAGGTTCATGCTGGAGCCGCCGGTTTCCGCTGCGCGCTTGCTCACGGTCACCTGGTCAGAAAGGCTGACCTGGCCCTGCATGACCGCGTCGAAGACCAGGTACATGGTCAGGATCTTGGTCAGGGAGGCCGGGGCAATGGGCTCATCCGCGTTTTGCTCGTAGTGAACGAACCCGGAGTTGAAGTTCATGAGAATGACGGACTTGGCGTCAATGGACCGGGCCCAGGCCTGGGGGCCGCACAGGGCGGAGACCAGGAGCAGGGCCGCGATTACCGGGACAAGGAAACGTTTGGCTCTAATGTGATGCATGGCTCTTACTAATGGGTTTCCGGTTGGTTTCGCCGTCTTTTTGCAAAACCGGTGCAAGGATTATTTTTTCTTTACATTCCATAAGATTATTCCAGCGACATCATTCCTTACAGGAAGCTTCTGCCGCATTTTTCTTGCTTGCCTTGTGCGTGGATTTCCCATGCAGTACACTCTCCTTGTTGCTTCACCCCTGACCCCTGTACAGGATACCGGCATGACCCGCTCCACCCCGTCCCCTTGGCCTTATTTCTCCGGCTTGACCCCGGCCCTGCTGCTTGTCATGATTTTGTCAGTCTTTTTGTCGGGATGCAGCCACGAGGAGATAAGCCCCCAGAGCATTGCCCAAGACGTTGAGGAGGCTGCCGAGGAAATCGCGGACACGCATGAACGCGGACTCAAGGTGGCCACAGCCCTTGCCGAGGCCACGGGCGTATCCCTGTCGCCCCTTGCAGGAGTGTGTATTATCGCGGTGTTCGACTACTTTGGCGGGGATTCCGGGCAAAAGCCTTGGTACGCCAGCTTGTGGTTTCTCGTGCCCGCCCTGGCTCTGCTGCTCATGGTCGCGTTCAAGGACACCCTGGGTGAGCTGTTCGGCCCCCTGAAAAAGCCCCTGGATATGCTTGACGAGTTCTTGCACATGGGCGCAGGGGTGCTTGCTGCCCTTATCGTGGTTCCTGAGATCGCTGCTGCGGTGCGCAGCGTCATGCCCGATCCCGCCACCACGGAGGCTGCCGCTGAAACCGCCCTTTCCTTGGCCAAATCAGCAGCCGGAGCAAGCGGACCGGACTGGTCCCTGATCCTTGACGTGGGGGTTTACTCCTTGGCGGGTTTTGTGGCGCTGCTCGCCTTTGGGGTGATGTGGCTTTTGTCCAACGCGGTTAATGTGCTGACCATCATCCTGCCCGCGCCATTCGTGGGGCTACTCCTCAAATCCATCCGCTTGGGAACCGCCGGACTCCTGGCCGGAGCTACCCTGATCCACCCGGTGCTCGGCGTGGCCCTGAGCGCCGTCATCTTTCTTGTTGCCTGGAAGGTCTGCGGCTGGTCCTTCAGGTTGCTGGTCATGGGCTGGGTCTTCAGCTTCGAGTTCCTGACCCTGCGCTGGAAACGATACTCCCTGCTGGGCCAAAGCCAGGTCTGGGCCTTTGCCGCGCGCAAATTGGGCAAGCGCACGCCCAAACGCACCATGGGCGTGCTCCTCAAACGCGGGGGCAAGCTGGAGTTCCTGTACCGGCCCTGGCTGGTCCTGGGATCGCGCCGCCTTATCCTGGACGCGAACCCAGGGGACCTGCACGCGGCCAAGGCCCACATCCACCCCTCGATCCTGGCCTTGACCCCGCAGGACAAGTACGAGCGGCTCTTCAACCTGCCGCCCCGCTACAAAACCCACGAGGAGCACGTGGCCTCCATGCTGGGCCTGCCCCGGGACATCCTTGACATTTCCCTGCTCAAGAAGCTGGGCGATGCGGGCCGACGCATCCGCGACTCCCTGCGCGGCGAGGCCCGCGACGCTCTTGACAGGGACAGTACCGGCCCGGCCTGACACGTCTTTCCCCGCTCCCGGCCGTTCCTGGAGAACAGAATTACTGGGAAAAATCGTCAAAAGGCTGGAATTCCAGCGGGGTGAATGGGTCCCACTCCGGATACTCGCCTTGAGGAGACAGGGTCAGAGGGGAATAGCCGGTGTAAATCCGGTAGTTCCCCTGGTCCAGGTCCACCTGGGGTTCGGTAAGGGGTGAATATTCGGTATATGGGGTTTCCTGGTACTCGGGGATCGTGATGTCAGGCTCTCCACCCATTTCGCCGTAAGTGTCGAAGTCCTCGTACTCCTGGGGTTCCAGGGACTCGAATTCCAGCTCTAGTTCGGAGTTGTAGGGAGTGAAGTCGCGGAACCCGCCCTGGGCCTGGGCCACAGTACACCACAGCAGCGCGGCTGGCAGAACAAGCCCCCAAGTTCCAAGGAACCTCAAGGTGCTTCGACTGTCAGCGCCGTTCATGATTCGCCTTATATATAGGTGGAAATGATGGCTGCGGCAGGATCAGCCTCAACAGCCGGGACAGGCCTGACCGGAAACAACAGCCCCCGCTTCTCGTAATCCTGGGCCTTGAGAATGGCCTGGACCTCGTGCTTGCGGATGCCGATCCAGTCCTTCAGGGCTTGATCCCACACGGAATGCACGCTTCGCGAGGGCGCGCGGCCGATCATGGTCGGCCCGTAAATGTTGTAGTAGAATCCGCTGGGCATGGCCGCCTCCATCCCGCATGTTTGTCCGCCGATTCCCCATGCGGGACATGTGCAATGAACTCGAGTATAGCCTTTGGCGAGCCCCGTGACAATCCTTGGCCGTTGCCTTGCCATGCGGCTGGGGGTATACTCGTTCGACTCATTGGTACTGATACCGCCATCCGGTCTCCGGGCCGCCCCTCCAAAGGAGATATCCATGCGCAAGCACTATGTCTTGCTCCTGATCTGCCTATTGCTCTTGCCCGCTTGCAGCGGTGATTCCCAGGCCAACAGCTTCCTCTTTGAGGTCAACGACGGGGAGCATGTCCTGTATCTCTTGGGTTCGATCCACGTGGCCAGGGAAGACCTCTACCCTTTACCCGAGGTCATGGACCAGGCCTTTGCCGAGTCCGAGGTGCTGGTGGTGGAAGTGAACATGGCCAACGCCGGGGAAACCGCTTTTGACCTGATCTGGGATCTCGGCCAGTACCCCAATGGCGACGGCCTGTCCCAGAACGTGCGTCCCGAAACCTTGCAGCGGCTCCAAGCCCTGGGCTACGAACCCGCCATCTACGAGTCCATGCGGCCCTGGCTCCTGGTCATGACCATCCAGGTCATGGAGTTCATGAAACTGGGCTACAACCCGGAGTTGGGCGTTGATCTGCATTTCACCAAACGCGCCGCGGAAACGGGCCTGGCCATTGAAGAGCTGGAAAGCGTGGAACAGCAGCTGAGAATGCTCGCTGACATGTCAGCCGAGGATGAAGACGCATTCCTGTTCTATTCCTTGGAGCAGATGGAACACCTGGCCGCGATCATCGACGAGATGAACGGGCTGTGGCAGGCCGGAGACGTGGACGGCCTCAGCGAACTCATCTTCACCCGGCTCTACGAACCGGGTTATGAGCAATACTATGACCAACTCCTTTACACCCGCAACCAGGATATGGCCGCGCGCATCGACGAATACCTGCACAGCGGGCGCCGGGCCTTTGTCATTGTCGGTGCGGCCCACCTCCTCGGCGACAAGGGCATTCTGCACATCCTCAGGGAAGCGGGTTACACGGTAACCCAACGCTGACCCCTTTGCTTCACCCTTTCACCCCAGGAAGTATCATGCTGCGTTCCGTCCTGTTCTGCGTTTTCCTTGTGGCGTTCTCTCCTGTCCTGGCCTTTGCCCAGCACGGCCTGCTCTATACCATCAGCTCCGGCGACTCGGTCCTGTACTTGGCCGGGGGTTTTCCCCTGGGCAAGCCCGAGGCCTATCCCTTGCCCGGCAACCTGGACGAGGCCTTTGCCGCCTCGGAAGGGCTGGCCGTGAAAATGATCCCGGAGGACACTCCGGAAGCCAGGGCCATGATCCAGAGCTTGGCCCAATATCCCGAAGGCGACGGCTTGTCCCAACACGTATCCGAGCCCAACCTGTTCAACTTGATCACCATGGGCTTTGAGCCGGTGTCCACGGAGCGGATGCGGCCCTGGGTGCTGGCCAGCATTTTGTACCGCACGGCTGCCGACAGTTTGGAATATTCTTCCGAGTTGGGCATGGAATCCCATTACCTCGCCTTGGCCAGGGAACAAGGCAAAACCGTGCGTTCCCTGGACAACCAGGAATCCATCTACACCATGCTCCTGGACGCCTACGAGGAAGCGCCGGATGAGCTGCTTGAGATATGTTTCAAGGACCTTGCCGAGGCGGGCACGCATCTGCCCGCGGTCATGGCCGCGATCATGTCCGGGGACGAGGACTTGGCCGCCGAGGTCCTGTTCGGCGAGGAACGCTCTCCTGCCGAGGAACGCTTCCATGACCGGATGTTCTTTTCGTACAATGAGTTTTTAGCCGACGGCCTGGAAGAACTCCTGGCAACTGACCAGACCTGGTTCGTGGTCCTGCACGCCGGACACGTGCTTACGGATCGCGGCCTACCCACTTTGCTGGAACAGCGGGGGTACTCGGTGGAGCGGTATTAGCCGCTCAATTGATCCTGGCCGTTACTGCGGACACTCCCGCCCGGCCTCGTTGAACGCCCTTTGCAGCTTGTCCCCGGCCCCGGCCAAACTTTGCAGCATTCCGCCCACTGCCGAGAGCAAGGAGTTGGGATCTTGCATGTCCTCCAGGCCTTGCAGGCTCTCGCCCAAGGATTGGAATTCCTCCTCGGCCAACTCCCGCTCCAAACGGTCCACCATGCATTCGCACCGTTCCGGGCTGTGTTCGGGCAGGATTTGGCAATACTTGATGATGGCTTCCCTGGCCCGTTCCTGCTCCGGCGTCCGTGTCGGCCCGCACGCCGTAGTCAGCATTGCCGCAACAAAACAGCCCACCAGCAACGATCGAAGCATAATCTCTCCTTGATTTCTTGTCCGCACCAGTTTGTCCTGTATTTGCGAAAAGACTTGCCAAAAAACTGCCCTGAAATTACCTTAATACGGCTGTTTTTCCCTTATTGCGTCCGAGTCCTTTCCGCAACCCAACTAACGGAGGAGCTTATCCCATGTTGTTTCGTTCCCTGCATCGCTTCGGCACCCTAACTATGGCCCTGTTGCTGGCCTTGGTGTTCGCTGCAAGCGCCATGGCCCAAACCGCCAGCTTGACTTTGGTCAAAGAAACCTTTGCACCTGGGGAGCTTATCACCTGCTACTTCACGGCACCGGCCGACCTGCCCCAGGACGCCTGGTTCGGTCTGATCCCCTCGGATGTGCCCCACGGCGACGAAGCCACCAACGATCAACATGACACCTGGTACGAATACGTGTCCGGACGCACCGAGGGCAACATCCAGGTGTACGCCCCGGACACCCCCGGTTCCTACGACATCCGCCTCAACTACTCGGACGGTGGCGGCGCGGAACTCGCCTCCGTGACCTTCACCGTGGGCGGCGCCAACTCCCTCACCCTGGAAAGCACCACTTATGCGCCCGGCGAAACCATCACCCTGTTCTTCACGGCTGCCGCTGACCTGCCGGAAAATGCCTGGGTCGGCTTGATCCCCTCGGAAGTTCCCCACGGTGACGAGGCGACCAATGACCAGCACGACATGGCCTATGAGTACGTGTCCAGCCGCACTTCGGGCAGCATGACCTTTGCCGCGCCCACCACTCCCGGCTCCTACGACTTTCGCCTCAACTACTCGGACAGCGGCGGTGCGGAACTCGCCTCGGTCACCTTTACCGTGCAGGGCCAAGCCATGGGCATGGGCAATTCCGTGGCCACGGACCAGGCCTCTTACGCGCCCGGCGACACCATCCTGGTCTTTTTCACCGCGGCTCCGGGCTTGCCCCAAGACGCTTGGGTCGGCCTGATCCCCTCGGAAACGCCCCATGGCGACGAGGCAACCAACGACCAGTACGACTTGGCCTACGAGTATGTTTCGGGACGCGTGGAAGGCGAAATGTACTTTGTGGCTCCCTCCACGCCGGGCTCCTATGACATCCGCCTCAACTACTCGGACGGCGGCGGCGAGGAACTGGCGACCGTGACTTTCAGCGTGGGCGATGCTGCGAGCTTGACCTTGGACCGCACCACCTTTGCTCCGGGCGAGTCCGTGACCGTGTACTTCACGGCTCCATCCGACCTGCCCGACAACGCTTGGGTAGGCCTGATCCCCTCGTCCACTCCCCACGGCGACGAGGCCACCAACGACCAGCACGACCTGGCCTATGAATACGTTTCCGGCCGCACTTCGGGCAGCATGACCTTTTCCGCGCCCACCACCCCCGGCTCCTACGACTTTCGCCTCAACTACTCGGACAGCGGCGGCGACGAGCTGACCTCGGTCACGTTCACGGTCCAATAACTCTTTTCCAACACGACGCAGCCCAGGGGCCTTCATTGCGAAGGCCCCTTTTCTTTTACCGCGTGGGCAATTGCATTGATGTCAGGAATGGTTGGCCCTGCCGAATCTGCGTTCCATGTCGTCAAGAAAGGGAGGGATGCAGGCCAAGACCAGGCCAAAACCGGCCAGTGCGCCTGTAATTGCACGCAGGGTATTGTTGCCTTGCCGCCATCCCAGATACGCGGTCAAGCCGTCCACCACCAAAGGGGCCACAAGCGCCCCGGCAAGCGCGAGCCTTTGCCACGATTTGACGTTCACCCGCAGCAATGGGGCCAAAGCCAGGGCCAGGCTCAGGCTGGTGTACAAAGCCAGGCAGCGAAAGCACAGGGCCGCGTGTCCACCGAAGCACACGGGACACCGGTCCTCCATCTGGTGGCACATATATGAGGGCAGGAAGTCCGCTGTGGAATGCAGGCCCGTCCACCCCTTGTCCGCAAAATACGGGGCAAGCCAGGCACCCAAGGTGACCAAGACAACGGGGATCAGCAGCGGCAAAAGAATACTGTAGCGAAGCCCTACCTGCTCAGCCCGTTGAATCCACGCCATGGACTAGATATCCAGGAAAGGCGGCAGGCCAGACGGGTCGCCGCTGGTTTCACCCCTGAGCCTCGCGGCCTCGCGGCGGTCTTGCTTGGCGATCTCCGCCTCGCCCAAAGCTTCCAAGACCAGGGCCCGGTCCTCGTACATCTCGGCCACCTCGGGCTCCAGGTCAATGGCTTGGGTAAGCAGGGCCAAGGCCTTGCCATGTTTCCCGCGCATGGCCAGATTCCGCCCCTGGGCAAGAAGTTCCCAGGGATCGGGCTGGCCGGGAAAAAACGTGGTTTTCACGAACACGGCGGCCAAACCCAGGAGGCTGAGCAAGAATCCATATCTCCCGATCCGGTGCAAAATTCGCACGGGAACATTGGCTTGGCGCAATATCTTAAAATCAGTGACGTACACGGTTTCGCAGGCCCCGTCTCCCCTGTCCGAGCGGGTAGTGGAGGTCCCCCTGTGAAATCCACCGCCATGGGAATACTCTGATAAATACCCCTGCAAAAAAATTTGATCCCCGACCTCTGCCTGGGTAACGGCTTGGGTGACTTCCTCGCTGCCGGACAAGATGTGGTTGTTGGAAAGCTGAAATTCATACCAGGCCTGCCAAGCCGCATGGTCATCGGTTTTGTACCTGCAAGTCCACTGGCCGCTGGCGAATTCAAAGGCGTTGTAAAGCTCGTCCCTGACATTGGAGCCCCACACCACGCAGATGTCCATGACGTTCAGGTAATCGTCCCAGGATTCGTGAGCGTAATCCAGCCAGGAACGGCTGTCGTGGGTGGAAACCACGAGCCCGTACAATTTGTAATCGTACAGAGGGGTCACGGCATAGGTGACGCCGCCTCGTTCCACCTCGAATTGTGGGGCCGAAGTGGGCACTTGTACGGGCTGGGTCCTGATTTCCGGGAGTATTTCCTCAGCCCCGGGCAAGCTGTCCCTGTATATTGCGGAAATTGCCCACACCGCGCCGAACGCGATCAAAGAGATGCGCAAGGCGATGTAGAACCGGTGCAAATTCGTGGACATGGTTTCTCCTTGTATCGCTTGGATATAGCAAAGGCGAAGGGGAAAGGCGAGGGGCAGAACCCGTTGAAGCCTCAGGGAAAAAAGGGTAGGTACTTTTGGACACGCTTTTTCCGTTGCCGGTGATCCACATGCCGAACCTCTAGCGCGCGATGCCTTACCAGGAGCCTTTCATGGACAAGCCCTTGCTGCCGCCTGACATCTTCGAATTCCTCGCCACCAAGACCTTGGGCCAGGACGAGACGCTCAAGCAGGTCGCCGTCGCTATTTACAAGCACATCAACGACCTGCCCGCAGGCAACATCCTGCTTATCGGCAACAGCGGCACGGGCAAGACAACCATCATGAACACCGTGCAACAGTTCTTCGCGGAACACCAGCAACTTCAGCGCTTCCAAGCCATGACCATTGTCAACGCCAACATGCTTGAGGGTGACGACAAGGGCGACGTCAAACTCGGCCGCATGCTGAAAAATCTGGAACAAGCCGTGTACAAGTACTACGGCAACTTCATCACCGACGAAAAGCTCAAGGAATACATGGAAAACGCCACCATCTGCATTGACGAGGTGGACAAAATATCCGGCAAGATAGCGGACAAGAGCAATGTTGCGGGCATCACTATCCAGCACGCCTTGCTGACCATGCTGGAAGGCGAGGCCATCCTCTACGACACGGTGCGAGACGAAACCGGCAAACCCCGCAACGCCCGCGTATCCATTGACACCTCGCGGACCCTGTTTATCTGCGGCGGCGCGTTTGAAGGTCTCTACGATATTATTTCCGACCGCATCCACCAGTCCGGCGAGAGCATCAAGCTGAAAAGCCAGCGCGCGGGAACCGGCCGGGTCGGCATGCAACGGCTGATCCTCAAGGACTCCCTGAACCTCGGCGACCTTTTCCAATACGGCATGGCCCCCCAATTCATCTCCCGTTTCAACGCCCTGTGCGTGCTCGATGACCTGGGTGAAGATGAAATGAAACAAATATTCTTGTCCGCAGACGATTCGCCGCTCAGGAACTCCTATGAGTATTTCCGCTCCATGGACATTGATCTCAAGGTGACGAAAAGCGCGTTGGAACTCATCTGCAGGCATGCCGTGGCCAACTCGCGCATTGGAGCGCGGGCCCTCAAAGAGGTCTTTTCCAGGATCATCGCGGAATTCGAGTTCGACCCCTTTAATTCAAAAAACCTTTCCGAGGAATCGCCACGGCCCGTGCTGACCATTGACGACACCATCGTCAAGGAAGTGCTGGAAGTCTGATTTCTTGTTCCCGGACTTCTTTCCCAGAAAAGCCCCTCACTTGCCCGGGCCCTCGTCGTTCAAAAATATCGACGTGGCGGCTTCGAACTCCAGGTCAAAGCGCTGTATTGCGGGTTTGAGAAACTCGCTGTCAATGCCGAGCATGTCCCAGGCCTGGGCGTTTACGCCGGGCACCATGAACCGCCCTCCCCTGGCCACCTCTAGGGCGGTGAAGATGGTGTCCGCGGCCTGGACCACAGCCGGAGGACCGGGGTCATTCCCGGCCATGGGCTCGTGATGAAGGCGGATCGCGTTCGCCAAGTGCTCGGGCAAGCTCCATTCCTCGGCCAAGAGGCCGCCAACCAAGGCATGGTCAAATCCCAGCACGTCCTTTTCCGCCTCCACATGGGGAAGGTAGTTTTCCCGGGCATAGATAAGCGCCTGGGCCGAGGCCAAGGGCAATCTCTTGAGAATCAGCAAACGGCCGATATCGTGCAGGAGGCCGGCCACGAACAACGATTCGCCGGGCAAACCCGCCTGCTGGCCCAGTATCCTGGCCAGGACTCCGCACCCCACGCAATGGGTCCAATAGGTCCTCATGTCGATGAGTTCCGGCGGGACATCCTGGAACACGCTTATGGCCGAGACCCCCAAGGCCAGGGTGCTCAATTCCTGCACCCCCACCATGGCCACGGCGCGTGAAATGGAGTCAATCTGGGAGGCAAAGCCGTACAAGGGACTGTTGACCAGTTTGAGCAACCGGACAGCCAAACCCGGATCCATTTCCACCAATCCGGCCAGGGTTTCCGCAGTTGTGGCGGGCTTGTCCAAAGCTTCGCGAATGCGGAAGTAGACCTTGGGAAAGGACGACAGCTCCACCTCTTGCCGCACCAGGTCCTCGGGGCTGCCTTCGTCCTTGAAAAACACGTCGCGGAGGTGGGTGACCCTAGCGTCCCAGTCCTCGGGCCTGGTGGGAGGAGAAAAGCCTTGGGCCATGGCTGCGGCCGTGCGTTTGAGGCTTTCCATGTACAGAACGCGCATGAACTCGTGATCAAGGTCCACGAACAGAAAAAACCGGCTGGCGTAGTCTGTCGCCGCTTCAAAGGGTGAGGGGCTTTCGCCCTGAACCGTGACAGCGGCAATGCCCTTTCGGCCCAGCCAGTCAATAGTGTTCTGGTCAAGAACCGTCCCGGCCCGGGCAAGAAGGTTTCCCTCGGGGTCAAGCACCTGCTTGGCCAAAGCCATACCGGGCGAAAGGTCCGCAATGTTGACGACGGGCATGTGCGCCTCCGAATTTTGCGTATAATCATCTATACGACATCATGAGGAAAAAGAAAACACTCCCCTGGATTTTCCTTGTTCATCCCACGAATCCTCTTGTCCGAATGCGTCCTTAGCCGTGCCCCTTGTCCGTCACGTCCCTGTAACACTTGGAAAAAACCCGCCCTTTACTTGATAAGACCTCTGCTATTGGGTACGTACCTATCTAGTAAGATACTCTTCTGCCCGGAAATGCCGTTCCCATCCGCCATCAAACTCGTTCGTAAGGGGGGAGCCCATGGCCGCGGACGACTCCGCCACTCCTCGACACTGGTACGTCGCCCTCAAGGGAAAAAAGCAGGGGCCCGTGGCCGAGGACAAACTGGCCAAGTATTTTCAGGCCCGCAAACTGACAGGGAGTTGCCTGGTTTGGCGCGAGGGCTTTGACAACTGGACCAAGGCTTCGGAAACCGAGTTAGTCAATTATATCCCCCGTGAGGAGTTCATGGGCCTGGAGTTGGAAGACAGCTCACCTGCCAGCCCTGCCTCAGCCCCCAAACAAAGCGCCGTCACTGTCCGCGCTCCTGAACAGGCCTTGCCCGACCAGAAGCCCGCGTCCTCTCCAAGCCCTGAACCCGAAGCCGAGCCAAACCAGGCCCCTGGACAAACAGACGGTTCCGCCGAGGACGAGACCGGATGGCACGTGGCCATGGATGATGAAAAGGTTGGCCCCATCCCGGAAAGCAACCTTGCCGATCTGCTTGAGAGCGAGCAGCTCTCTCCCAAAACCTTGGTGTGGAAACAGGGCATGCCGGAGTGGACGCCTGCTTGGAAAACCGAGTTGGTCAAGTATATTGGCAGGGATGAAAGCAGGCCCGCTAGAAAGACCCGAAGACGCGAGGTTGCGGACCAAGGCCCGGACAGCGGAATGGAAGACGAGAGCCTTGACAGCGGACCTGAGTCCCAAGCCGCTGCCAATACATTGGGCACACTGAATATCGTCTTCATGGTGGCCTTGCTGGCATGGGTGCTGTTCACTTCCTTGCGCCTGCTTGGGCAAGTCAACAATAATTTCGGCCTGTTCGGCGTCTTCATGATCATGGCCGCCGGCTCCTTGGTTACCGCCGCCACCGCAGGAAGTATCCTGCTCTTTCGTTTTTGGCACCTTATCCAGGACGCTGAACCCGGCATCACTCCCAAAACAGCTCTCGGGTCCATGTTCATCCCTGTGTACAATTTTTATTGGGTATTCCAGGCCCACCACACCTTGGCCCGCACCATGAATTCCTCCATGGCCCAGCGGCAAATTCAAGGTCGGCTGATCAACACCCAGATGGTCTTCATCATGTGCATCGCGTTCATCGCTGCCGCCATCAACGTGTTGCCGATTGCACAGCTCGGCAATGTCTTTTTGATCGCCCAATTCGCAACCTGCGTCGCTTCCGCCGCGTTCACTGTTCTCGTGTATCAGTCCTTGACCAAAGCGGCCCAGGGAATTCTCCTGGATAAAGGCGATCCCCCGGACCCGCCTGACAACGGTCTTCCCTTGGCCCTGGGCCTGGGTGTTGTGGGCGGCGTGAACCTGCTTGCCATCGTTTTCTCGCTTTTTATCTCTCCCGCCGTAACTCAGGCTTCCAGGCAATTTGATCAGGATTTGCCCTCCTCCTTTCAAGAAGACATGGATATCCAGCCTTGGCAAGAGGATTTCAACACGGAGACCAGCGATGCGGAGCTGCAAAACACGGCTTACGCCATCCAAGCCATGATCTCCACGTATTATGCCCAATGCAGGGCCGAAGGCCACCCCTTCACCTGCATGGATGGGTACGATTTCGTTTCCGATAATATTGGCATCACTCCCACGGGCTGGGGCATCAGCACTCGGGGCATGAACGACGAAGTCGACGGCTGCAACATCAGCACTTACGGTTGGGATGGCCAAGAATTCCACCTGACGTGGACTCCATAATCCTTCCACAAGGGGCCCGTTGAACACATCGGGCCGCTTCATTCCCCCAGGACAAGGCCATGCACTCCACCGACTCTCCTGACGCGTCATCCCCGGAACAAGATTCCGACGGTCTCTATCCCTGGCAGGTCTTCACCTTCCGGCCCAGGGCCGCCGCCATTTTATCCCGCATGCTGGGGGACTACGTGACCGCGGTTGTACTCGGCGCGGGAGCCTTGGCCTTGATTGCGGTTCCCGGCCTGTTCACCTCCCTGACCCGGTGCGTCTTAGTCTCGGGATTGGGCGCGCTGCTCTGGATATTGGCCCTGGCCTTGGCCACCTTGCTGTTGCACCGGCTGTGGTTCCATATCCAGGAGCACGCGCGTTTGGGGCCGAACCTGACGATAGGCCTGATCTTCGTTCCCCTGGTCAACCTGGTGTGGCTGTTCGTGGCCCTGCCCGGTTTGGCCCTGGCCCTGTACAAGGGCCTGCGGACCGCAGGGCTGAAGCACGGCTGGTCGGCTTTCATCCTTGGCCTGCTGACGGCCCTGGCCGTGTCGGTCAGCATTGCGGCGGCCATTGCCATCATGCTCTCTTGGCTGGGGGCGTGGTCCCTGTCCTGGCTGCCCTTGCCGGACATCACCAAGGAAATGCTCCTCATCGCGGCGGTCTCGGCCTTTGTCTTGGCCGGGATTTACCTTGCCCTGTGCGTGCGCGCGGCCCGGCGCATCCTTCTAGCGGGCGAGGATCCGGTGAAACGGCCCGCCGGGGCCAAGGTTATGCTGGCCATGGCTCTGGGTCCCCTTGGCGGTTGCCTTGTGGCCGCCGCCGTGGCCTGGACCGTGGTTCTGCCAGTGCAAGAACGCATCACCCAAGCCGAAGTCCTCAAGGAATCCTACTTTCAAATGGCACATGTCAGGGAAGACCTGACCATGACCTACATCAACCATTTGTATATCAACAGGGATTTTCATTGCGAGGACGTGCTTCCCAACCTCACCCTGGCCACCGAGTTCAGCGTGGAGATATTCCCGGAAACCGATGGGGACGGCCACAAAGGCTGCTTTATCCGCATTGCCCACCCCGATCTTCCCGGCACAATTTCCAGCTTTTGGCCCTTGCCTGACGGTTCGTGAGTAGGCGCAATATTCGCCAAACCCTGGCCAACACGGGCGTGTTTTGCGTCTTTTTGTCCTGTCTTTCACCTGCCGCCTTTTCGTAACGCTTGAATATACTTCCCTCTCCCCGGCATGGCATTGTGCTTGCCTTCTCCTTGCCCGGGAGGGCGAACGCCAATACCCATTGTATGGAGG
>QZKZ01000084.1 GCA_004796465.1 Desulfovibrio sp. | reverse complement strand
CCTAATCCGAAAACCGCTCCTTGATCTCCAACACCGCATCCATGTTCTCCATGAACAAATCAAACACCTTGGGCTCAAAGTGTGACCCCCGCCCCTCTTTCATGATGTCGAGGGTCTTTTCCACGGAAAAGGCCTCCTTGTAAGGCCGCACCGTGGTCAGGGCGTCGAACACGTCGGCCACGGCGCAAATGCGGCCATAGAGCGGAATATCCTCGCCGGAAAGCCCGTTGGGATACCCCGACCCATCCCACTTTTCGTGGTGGGACAGGGCAATCACCCGGCCCGCTTGCAGCAACTCGGAATCTGATTCATCCAGGATGCGGCCGCCAATGGTGGTGTGGGACTTCATGGTCTCCCACTCGTCCTTGTCCAGCTTGGCGGGCTTGAGCAATATGGCGTCGGGAATGCCGATCTTGCCCACGTCGTGCATGGGCGCGGCATGGCGCACGGTCTCCACTTCCTCGGGAGCAAGCCCGTACTTCTCGGCCAGGAGCGCGGAAAACCGGCTCATGCGCTCGATGTGCCGGGCCGTGTCCTCGTCGCGATACTCGGCCGCAATAGCCAAGCGCCGTACCGTATCCAAATGGGCTTCCTGAGTGGCCTGCTGCAACTCACGAAGATTTTCAAATGCGAGTTCAAGAGCTTCGGTCCGGACCCGGACCATCTCCTCAAGGTCGTGCTGGTAGCGCTTGACCTCGTCCCGCGCCTCTTTCATGCGCAACAGGGACGTGGCGCGGACCCTGAGTTCGGTTTTATCCAGGGGTTTGGTGATGAAGTCGTTGGCCCCGGCCTCAACTGCCTTGAGCCGGTCGCTCTTGCTGGACAGGGCCGTGACCATGACAATGGGCAGCTCCCGGAACTCCTTACGCTCCCGGATGGCCGCGGCCACCTCAAAGCCGTCCATGTCAGGCATCATCACGTCGAGCAGCACGATGTCAATGGACTCATCCAGCAAGGACATGGCTTCCTTGCCGGAGTTGGCAGGCACGGCTTGGTGCCCCAAGCCCTTGAGCAGTCCTTCCAGAACCTTGAGGTTCATGGACTCGTCGTCAACTATCAGGAATCGTTTACTTTCGGCCATCGACCATGTCCCGCGAAAATGAAAGAAACCCGTGCTCCCAGCGAGCAAGGCAACCTCTTTCCATGATACAGGAAATCGATTCGCGCGTGAAGCAATATCCACACATCATTGGTTTCCGTTCTCCTGACCCGGCTCGTCCTCTTCGGTCTCGCCTTCTTCTGGATCATCCTCTTCAGGATCACCTTGTCCAGGTTCTCCAATGATCTCGGGAATGGCTCCCAAACCCTCGGGAGGAGAATCCTCGGCTTGGCCTTGCCTGATCTGCTCGCGCAAGGCCTCGCATTCCGCGCGGAGGGCTTCTTTTTCCTCGGCCAGGGCCTGGGTTTCCAGGCCAAGCTGCTCAAGCTCCACGGCCAGGGCTTCGTTATCCATGACCACACCGGCCAGTTCATCCTCCAAGGTCGCCACCTGTTCCGTGAGCCGGACAATCTCGCCACTGTCCGCCTGGACGCTTGTTTCCCTGGAACTCTCCAGGTCTTGGACCAAGGCGAGAACCTGCTCCTCGACTTCAGCCAAGGCTTGCTGGGCCTGCCTTGCCTGCCAGGCGCAGAAGATGGCCACGGAAAATACAAGAACCATGGCCAGAATTGCTGCCGCCGAGATTCGTTTGTCCATGCCGTTCTCCTTTGCCGCTGGAATTATCAAGCTTGGCTTCGCCACGGCGAAGCGGCTTTCGGGATATCAAGGCATTGTGGCGGGTCGCGCCAGGTTTGGCAAGACCCTGGAGCCTGCAAAATTCCTGAAAAACAAGCAAAGGGCCGGGGGAATCAACCCGGCCCTTTGCAGAGGAAGGGATGCAGAGGCGTGGAGGACCTCATCGCCACTGCATGTAGTGGTCAATTGTGTCAGTATGGCGGCGATACGCCTACGATTGGTGTGCCGCCCAGAGGCAACAGGCTCAAATCCCCTGGAATAATTCAGCGGGAAACAGGCTCCCACTCGGCCGCCAAATCTTGGGCCAAGGTGCGTTGTTCCTCGGTTAATTCTTCTTCCAGACGATCGAGCATCATTTCAAGGCCTTCGGGTTCGCTCACGCCCGTGTCCCGGGCAATAAGTCCCCAAAAGTAAGCCAGAGAAGGGTTGGGGCTGCCGATCATGCCCTCGTCATACATGATGGCCAAATTCTGCTGGGCAATGCCAAAGCCTTGCTCAGCGGATAACCGAAACCAATTGAAGGCCTCGTCCAAATCCTGTTCAAAACCCAAGCCCATGAGGTAGAGATACCCCACATTGTACTGGGCCAGGTAATGGCCTTGCTCAGCCGCCAAAAGCAGCCACTCGCCGCCCGTGGTCGCGTTGGCCTCCACGCCGAACCCCTCCAGATACATGGCTCCGAGCACGATCATGGCGTCGGCGTTGCCCTGCTCCGCTTCTTCCGTATACAGGGCCACGGCAGTGGCGAAATCCCCTTGCTCGGCCGCGGCCACGGCCTCGGCCATGGAGGCCGGGCAGATAAGGGGCGCTGCCGTGACAGCGGCCAAAAGGACCGAAACTCCCAGGGCCATGCAGATGATTCGTTGGGCGTTCATGGGCCAAGCTGTACTCCATCATCAGACCCGGCTCAAGTGTCGTCGTCTTCATCAACAGCAGCCTCTTCCGAGTCCACGTACTCCAATATATCTCCGGGCGCGCACTGGAGATGCCTGCAAATGGCGTCCAAGGTGGAAAAACGCACGGCCCGCGCCTTGCCGGTCTTCAGTATGGAAAGGTTCTGCACGCTAATGCCCACGAGCCTGGCCAGTTCGTTGGATTTCATGCCCCGCTTGGCGAGCATCACATCGAGGCGGACTTGAATGGTCATGTGTCCTCCCTTGCCGCGCGGCAACGGTTATATGGTCAACTCCTGATCCTGGCTCAGGCGGTGCCCCTCGGCCATGACCCACGCCGCCACCCGCAGCATGGCTCCCACGAACAACGCTGTCAGGTCCGGCGATCCCAAACTCAACGACACCATGCGTTCTCCAGGAGGAAAGTGCAGGGTAAGCGCCAGACTCAGAAGCGGCACGGAAAGCACGCTCGCCCCAAACGAGAGGAACAGGGTCCGTGCGAGGCTGCGAAAGCATCCCACCGTGCTTTCGGTGAAAATTTCTCCCTGCTCATAAAGCCCGAACAAACGCTTCAACACCCACACTCCATACATACTGACACCAGCCGGGAGCATGGTCGCGGCAATGGCCATGAGCCTGGCGCTCAAGGGCAGATCGCCTGGAATGGGCACAAGAAGCGCTCGTTGCGCTTCCTCCAGCGGCAACATATTTGCGCAGAGCCAATACGCCACCGTTACCAAGGGTATCAGCCAAAACGCCACGGCCAAGAGAAACCGCAACCGGCGGCTCCACTTTTTAATGAGTTCACGAGACTCTTGCATTAGCTTTCCTCCTAGGGTTCAATCCTATGTTTTATTTACTTTTCACCATAATCGCAGAACGATGAACCGGACGCTTGTCGGCAGCGCCAACTCAAACGGTACGGCCAGTGTCCGAGGAATTTTCTCCAACGGAAGCAGGTGGATGCTGAGAATGTGCGCCAGACCCCACGCCGCAATCAGACTGGCCCCAGCCGCCAAGACAGGGTGCAGCCAACTCCCCAGCCAGCTCAAGAGATTCCAAGACTTCACGGTTCCTCCTCCTTCGGCACACAAATCAACGCCCGGCGTTCATGCTTATCGTTAAAAAATTATCGTTAGTCAATAACTTTTTCATCAACTCCTTTCACACTCTTTCCCCTTGAACCGCAACACCTGTTTTACAAAACCCAACCCATCAGGTAGGGTCAGCGGGAATTCCGGCCCAGGCCGAAACCAGTTCCATCATGCCGAAAAACCCCCTCACCGAGCCCGTTGCCAACCTTCGACTGGACCCCAGTCCACGAGGTTTGGATATATTCCTGTCCGGACGTTTGGACAGCCATGGGGTAGCCTTGGTCTGGGACCAAGCCACCAAAGCGGCCCGGGACGCCCGCCACGAGGTGTCCATTGATTTGAGCGGCGTCGACTATCTTGACGGCGCGGGCGCGGCCCTGCTCACGCGGTTGGCTCTCCACGCCAGGGAAAATCAAGCCCGGTTCACCATGCAAGGGCTGGCCCCGGACTTCCAGGCCATGGTCGACATGTACGACATGGACGCCCTGGACGCGGATTCCGAACGCAAGGACGAGTGTTCGGGCCTGATCACTGGAACCGGCCGCCTTGCAGCTGAAACCTGGTCCAACATGCGGGACTTGGTGGCATTCGTGGGCGAGGCCTCCTACGCTTTGTTCTCGGCCTTGCTTCACCCCGGCCGAGTGCGCTGGAAAGACGTGATCACCACCTGCGAAAAAGCTGGATTCAACGCCCTGCCCATCATCGCACTCATGGGCTTTCTCATTGGCCTGATCATGGCCTTCCAGTCCGCAATCCCCTTGCAGCGCTTTGGCGCGGACATTTACGTGGCCGACTTCCTGGGCATTGCCTTGTCCCGTGAACTCGGCCCCCTGATCACCGCCATCCTGCTCACGGGCCGCTCCGGTTCAGCGTTCGCCGCGGAAATCGGGACCATGAAGGTCAACGAGGAAGTCAACGCCCTGATAACCATGGGCCTCAATCCCGTGCGCTTTCTGGCCGTGCCCCGGGTTTTGGGCGCGGTGTTGGTGACGCCGGTGCTCACGGTGTTCTTCAACCTGTTCGCGCTCGTTGGCGGCGCCCTGGTGATCCGCAGCTTCGGCTACCCCGTGACCACCTATCTGGCCCATGTGCAGAACTCGACCCACACGGGGGACGTGCTGGGCGGTCTGTTCAAGGCCATGGTATTCGCCGTGCTCGTGGCGGGAATCGGTTGCCAAAGGGGACTCAACACGGCAAAAGGCGCGTCAGCTGTAGGCGAATCCACTACCTCGTCCGTGGTCAGCGGCCTGGTGCTTATCACCGTGTCCGACGGCATCATGGCAGTGATTTTCTACGCCTTGGGGATCTAGACCATGCTGGAACCCACGCCCATATCCTCCATGAACAACGAAACCGTCATCAAGGTGGACAACCTTACCGCAGCCTACGGCGACTTCGTGGTCATGGAAAATGTCAGCTTTGAGGTCAACCAGGGAGAAGTGTTCGTGATCTTGGGCGGCTCGGGCTGCGGCAAGTCCACCCTGCTCAAGCACCTTATCGGCCTGAAGGACCCGGCCCAGGGAACTATCCTGATCCTGGACGACGACATGGGCGCGGCCTCCACCGAGGAACGCAACGCCATCCTGCGCCGTATCGGGGTCATGTACCAATCCAGCGCCCTGTTCGGCTCCATGAGCCTCATTGAAAACGTGATCCTGCCCATGGAGGAGTTCACGAACCTGCCCATGGAGGCCATGGATATCATTGCCCGGCTCAAGCTCTCCTTGGTCGGGCTCACGGGCTTTGAGCACCACCTGCCCGCGGAACTCTCGGGCGGCATGCAAAAACGCGCGGCCATTGCCCGGGCCATGGCCCTGGACCCCTCCATCCTCTTCCTGGACGAGCCCTCAGCCGGACTGGACCCCGTGACTTCGGCCGGGCTGGACCAACTCATCCTCAGCCTGCGCGACAGCCTGGGCATTACCTTTGTCATTGTGACCCACGAGTTGGACTCCATTTACACCATAGCCGACAGGGTGATAATGCTGGACCGTCGCGCCAAAACCATCATCGCCCAAGGCGCGCCAAAGGTGCTCAGGGACACGTCCGACAATCCCTGGGTGCGGCAGTTCTTCCAAAGGGAGCCGGAATAAGCCATGCCTCGCAACAGCCAATATTTCAAACTCGGCCTGTTCATCCTGGTGGGAATCGGCCTGCTCACCGCGGCCCTGATCCTGCTCGGCACGGGCTCCTTGTTCGAGGAGTCCATCCCGGCGGAGACCTATTTCAACGAGTCGGTGCAAGGCTTGGACATCGGCGCGCCGGTCAAGTTCAGGGGCGTGGTCATTGGCCGGGTCTCCAACATCGATTTCATCATCAATAAGTACGAGCCCCGAAACGGTGACGGATCAGCCCGGTACGTGCTCGTGGAGATCGCCTTGGACGGGGAGGCCATGAACGGCTTTTCCGCGTATTCCCGGGTCGACGTGAAGGTGGGCATCCAAAATGCCATCCGCCAAGGCCTGCGCGTGCGTCTCACCACCCAGGGCCTTACCGGCGTGGCCTACCTGGAAATGGACTTCTTTGACCCGGCCCGCAATCCAGAGTTGCCCATCTCCTGGACTCCCCGCGCCATTTACTTCCCATCCGCGCCCTCGACCATGAGCCGCATCGAAGCCGCCATCAACACCATCGGCAACGTCATGGAGCAGCTCAAGGGCGCCAATGTGGAGGAATTCGCCGAAAGCCTGGACCAATTCTTCAAAACCCTGAACAAGTCCCTGGAAGAGGCTGACGTGGAAACCATCGGCCAGTTGGTGATCAAGAGCCTGGAGGAACTGCACGGCTCCTTGGAGCGGGTCAACACCCTGCTCGACGCCCCTGAGGCGGAAAACCTGATCCCTGACGCAGCCGGAGCCGCTGCCAGCGCACGCCGTACCCTGGAGGGGTCCGAGGAGAACTTCATCAAAACCGTGGAAGAGATGTACCTGGCCGCGGAACAGCTCAAAAACACCATGCAGTCCCTGGATCAGCTCCTGGCCAGCCCGGAAATGGAAGAGGCCGCAGCCACTCTGCCCTCTACCTTTGAAAACGTGAACGCCGCGTCCGAGGAAATCCGCCGGGCCTCGATCCAACTGGAACGCCTCATGCGCGGCCTCAACGACCTGGTCAGCGCCCAGGACGGGGATGTGGAATCCATTCTTGACGAAATCCAGGTCATCCTGGACAACCTGAGCGTCATCACCGAGGACGCCACCCAGAATCCGGCCCGGCTCCTGTTCGGCGAGCCGCCCGCAGCCATTGACCCGGAGGAGTTGCCGTGACCCGTTTCTTCCCCCTGATCACCCTGCTCTTGGCCTGCACCCTGGGATACGGCTGCACTTCCGGCCTGACCCAAGACGCCGAGGTCCTGGAAAAGCGCTATTTCGTGCTCCAAGTGGAGCGCCCGGGAGCTCCCCACGCTTCTCCCTCTCCCGGCGTCTGCAAGGTCAAGGACGTCACCATCTCCCCCAGCTTTTCCAGCCGGGAAATGGTCTACAGGCTCAGCCACAGCAGCTTCTCAACCGACTACTACAACCAGTACCACTCCTCACCGGACGACCTCATCTCCCAAACCATGCGCCACTGGATCGACGAGGCCCGGCTCTTTGAGTATGTGACCGACCCCTCCAGCGAGGTCCGGCCCCAGTATTACCTGGAAGGCCACGTGGTCTCCCTGTACGGTGATTTCTCCACGCCCGGCAACCCGGCCGCCGTGCTCAAGATGCAATTCTTCCTCTTAAAGGACGAGGACTTCGACTTTGCCATCCGCATGGACAAAGACTACGAGCGCAGCATCCCCCTTGCTGAGAAATCCGCCGAAGGCGTGGTGGACGGCCTGAACGCGGCCTTGGCCGACATTCTCGCCGAGCTGGAAGCCGACTTGGCCGCCCATCTCCCCTGATCACCTGATCTCCAGGAGGCCCCATGCTCGCCTGGCTCGACAAGATCCCCTACCCCGCCTTCATCCTCGTGGCCCTGGCCTTTCTGGCCGCGCCCGTGTACCCCGAGCCCCACGCCTGGGAAAAGCTCAAGATGCTCTTTGCCGGCACGCTCAAAAAGCCCATCGATATCTTTGACCTCTTCCTGCACACCACACCCACAATCCTGCTGTGCGTCAAAGCCATCCGCGATTTTGCGAAATGAAAAACGTCAACGGATAACGTCAAAGAACGATGTATTGCGGGCTTCGCCCGTTACGGCGACGTCAACGGATGAACGTCGCAGGGGGCGCTGCCCCCTGCACCCCCGCAAGGGGATGATCCCCTTGACCCCATTTGAAAGATAAATTGGCCCGGCAAGCTTAGGCTTGCCGGGCCATATGTATTTTCCAAGGGGGGGTCCAGGGGCATCATGCCCCTGGTGGGGTGTGGGGCAAAGCCCCACGACGTTTCCGTCGCTGTTAATTCAAAATATAATGAATGGGATTGGCCAGCTTGCCGGCCACGTGCACTTCGTAGTGCAGGTGCGGGGCGGTGGAGCGGCCTGTGGAGCCCACGTAGCCGATCACGTCGCCGCGCGCCACGCGCTGGCCCAAACGCACGGCTATTTGGGACATGTGGGCGTAGCGAGTCATGATGCCGTTGCCGTGATTGACCTCCACGACGATTCCATAGGAGGTGAAGCGGTCGGCGTAAGTGATGCGGCCTGTGGCGCTGGCCAGGATGGGGGTACCCGTGGGTGCGGTGATGTCGATGCCCTTGTGAAAGGCGCGGCGGCCCGTGACCGGGTTCACGCGGTAGCCAAAGGGCGAGGAGTATCGGCCCTGGGTGGGCCAGATGGAAGGCACGCGGGTGAAGCTGTCCTGTTGCAGGACAATCTCGGCCATGAGTTCTTGCTGATGCACTTCTTCCATGTGCATGCGCGTGGTGATGCTGTCGATGACCTTGTGCATCTGGCGGATCAGGGAGCGGTCGGACTGCATGGCCACGGACAAGTTGTAGAACTCGCCGCTGCCGCCCTCTCCGGTGTCGGCCAAAAAGGGCTCTTCTTCCATGGAGAGCATGACGCGCAGTTTGCCGTCAAAGTCCTGGATGTCGTTGATGGTGCGCTGGATTTTTTTGATGCGAAAGGCCAAGTCCAGAAGCTCGTCCTGCTGCTCCAGGCCGGACAGGTCGGCCATGGTCACTTCCAGTCCCAGCTTTTCCAATGACTGGCCCTTGAGCCCCAGATAAATATTGGAGCCGGTGAGCACGGCCAGAAGCAAGGCAAGAAACGCGGGAATAAAGCCCCAGACCCCTATTTTCATGCCGGGTCGGCCTTTATCCTGCAGAATGAATACCTTGTATTTCTTGAACAACATAGGTGAGCTTCTCCTTGCCTGCCCCCCACATACAACAGGCCCGGCGGATGTCAATATACATCATCCGCCGGGCCTTGCAAAGGTCTGACAATGCCTTGTTCTACATGAGGTTATATAGGGG
>QZKZ01000182.1 GCA_004796465.1 Desulfovibrio sp. | reverse complement strand
TCGCGGAGCATCATGTGGTTACGCAGGCAGGTGGGGATGATGTGGCCCTTGGCGTAGCCGCGCTCTTCGTAAGGCTTGAGCATGGCACGGTTGGTCACGCAGTAGTCTTCGCCCTTGAAGTTGGTGGCTTTGGCCTTGAAAAGCAGGAACCAAGCGCCAACCGGACCGTAACCGTCCTTAAAGCGGGCGGGGACGAAGCGGTTTTCCATCATGGTCATCTCGGCGCCGACCTGAGCACACATGGTGTAGGTGGAGCCAGCGTTCCAGACGGGGTACCAGGCGCGGCCCATGCCCTCACCAGTGGAGCGGGGCTTGTACACGTTCACGGCGCCGCCGGCGGCGCAGAGGATCGCGTTGGCCTTGTAGATGTGGATCTTGTTTTCGCGCAGGTTGAAGCCAACGGCACCGGCGATGCGGTTCGGGGTGTTGGCGTCAAGGAGCAGCTTCACGATGAAGATACGCTCTTGGATGCGCTCTTCGCCCAGGGCGTTCTTGGCGGCTTCAGCAACGATGACCTTGTAGGACTCACCGTTGATCATGATTTGCCAGCGGCCGGAGCGGACAGGATCCGCGCCTTCACGAACCTTGAGGCCAGCAGCCTTGGCGCCGGCGCCGTCAATGTTCTTGCCGTCTTTTTTCACCCAGAGAGGCAGGCCCCACTCTTCGAACAGGTGAACGGAATCGTCCACGTGGCGGCCCAGGTCGAAGATCAGGTCTTCGCGGACCAGGCCCATGAGGTCGGTGCGGACCATGCGCACGTAATCATCAACTTCGTTTTCCTTACCAACGTAGGTGTTGATAGCGGACAGGCCCTGGGCGACGGCGCCGGAGCGTTCCAGAGCGGCCTTGTCCAGGAGCAGGATCTTGAGATCAGGGGCGTACTTGTTGGCCCAGTTCACGGCCTCGAAAGCGGCGCCGCAGTTACCCATGCCGCCGCCGACAAACAAAATGTCAACGTCTTGTTCAACCACTTCGGGCTCAGCGATCGCTACGCCCCGAGGCTCTTCTTTCACGGGAATTTTAGGCATTTCGTAATCTCCTTACACTTGCTTCAGATGAGTTCCCTAGTAATTCACCTTCGACCAATGAGCTCGGGGCTCATTACACGGCAGAAGCCTTGGCGGTCGAGGTCTTGTCGGCTTCGGCAACGTCGAACTTCTGGCCCAGGGCTTCCTTGGGCGCGGGGAGTTCGGTCTCGGTGAACAGCAGTTCGCTCTCGAGATCGCCGGGCTCGGGCTTGCCTTCGAAAGGCTTGATCGAACCTTCAGCAGTGGTGCGGATGGGGAACTTGAACCGCTTGACGTTGCCGTTGCGGAACTTGATCGTCCACATGATGTCCTCGGACCCGCGCAGCGGGATGGACGTGCCGCCCATGGGGGCGAAGTCGGCGTACGGACGAGCCGTGATGGCGCCCTGCGGGCAGATCTTGATGCAGGAGTAGCATTCCCAGCAAGCTTCAGGCTCTTGGTTGAAGGCCTTCATCTCATCGGGATCCAGGATCATCAAGTCGTTGGGGCAGATGTACATGCAAGCGGTCTTTTCTCCACCCTTGCAGCCATCACATTTTTCCGGATCAACAAAAGTTGGCATACCTATTCCTCCACATCGGTAGAATTGAGGGTTAAACGTTACCTACACCTCGTGGTTAATCCCACCTATATCTTCCACCGCCCAATGGCGATGGAGCGAAAAAGCAGGAAAACCACACGGTTCCCTGCTTTTTTGCGCGAATTCAACGCGCCCGGCCCAGCGCTCCACACACACCAACACGGCTCACACCCAGGACGCTGGTCCCTGGCGAGCCGCATTTTTTTTGAGAATACAGGTGCATGAGCAATGAAGACATCCTGCCGAAACGCGATAAAGTTTGACATTCCAAGCACTTAAACACATTCGCAACTTGCTTGTGAGATAAGTAACAAGCAGCCGCCAAGGTGTCAACAACCAAAACATTCTCGAACTTGGCTTGCGCCCGAGCGCCTTGCGACCGCGTTTCACGGTCACTCAAGCTTGGCGCCACCCCGAGCGGGGTCCCCATCAACCGGGGCGCTTGAGCCGGAGAAAATCCATACCCTGATTGACCGTGCCTGGCAAGGGCTTGTGAAAAAAAAATCCTCGGAAAACATAATATATAGATACCCCCCTGAATCGGTTCCTTTGGGTTGTCACCCTTTTGCCGCATTCATCCATCGCCTTGAGCTCCCCTTGATCATTCGCAGCTTGTCTTTCAAAAAAAAAGACATGCGTTGCAGCACGTTACAGACCACTTGACTTTTTGTGTAAATTTTCACTAGACCGTACACTCCTTACGCCGTCCGGTATGCGGCGAAATATGACTGGACCGTGACACACTCCCCCGCCTCGCGGCGGACAGCGGGAAGGGCCGGCTCGTTACCGGCATTGGCGGTAACGGCGTGGGCTCGTTGCGGCTCCAAGAGCCGCCGGCATGCGGCAAGGACCTGCGCTAAGGAATCGAAACCCTGGGATAGAGGCAATAAATCCAGTAACGGATATCCCCCCAAACCAACTTGTTTGAAGGAGACACACCATGTCCAAACTCGTTCCCCCTCACGGAGGAAAAGGCCTGGTCATCCGCCTGCTCGAAGGCGCGGAGCGCGACGCCGAACTGAAGAAGGCCGAAGGCCTGAAGAAGATCGAGATCTCCGCCCAGGAAAAGGGCGACCTGATCATGATCGGCATCGGCGGTTTCAGCCCCCTGGACGGCTTCATGACCAAGGCTGACTGGAAGAGCGTTTGCGAAAACTTCACCCTGGCCGACGGCACCTTCTGGCCCGTGCCGGTCATGTGCTCCGTGACCGACGAAGACGCTGCCGCCGTCAACGTTGGCGACGAAGTCGCCCTGGAGCGCGATGGCGAAATCTTCGCCACCCTCAAGGTCGAAGAAAAGTTCTCCCTGTCCGATGACGAGAAGAAGTGGGAATCCGAGATGGTCTACAAGGGCAACGGCGAAGACTCCGAGAAGTTCTGGGATGTCGCCCTGGAAGACCACCCCGGCGTGCAGATGGTCATGGCCCGCGGCAACGAGTACCTGGCCGGCCCGGTCAACGTGCTGTCCGAAGGCGACTACAAGACCAACCCCAAGTACCTCGGCATGTACCTGCGCCCGGCCGAAACCCGCGCCATCTTCGAGGAACGCGGCTGGTCCACCGTTGCCGCCATGCAGCTGCGCAACCCCATGCACCGCTCCCACGAGCACCTCTGCAAGATCGCCCTGGACGTCTGTGACGGCGTGATCATCCACTCCCTCATCGGCAACCTCAAGCCCGGCGACATCCCCGCGGAAGTCCGCCTCAAATGCATCGACACCCTGGTTGACGGCTACTTCGTGAAAGAGCACGTGGTCCAGGGCGGCTATCCCCTTGACATGCGCTACGCCGGTCCCCGCGAGGGCCTCTTGCACGCCACCTTCCGTCAGAACTACGGCGTCAACCGCATGATCATCGGCCGCGACCACGCTGGTGTGGGCGACTTCTACACCCTGTTCGAAGCCCAAGAGATCTTCGACAAGATCCCTTACCAAGGCGAAGAGTGCCCTGATCCGGGCAAAAAGCTTCTCTGCGAGCCCCTGAAGATCGACTGGACCTTCTACTGCTTCAAGTGCGACGGCATGGCTTCCATGCGCACCTGCCCCCACGGCAAGGACGACCGCGTGATCCTGTCCGGCACCAAGCTGCGCAAGGCCCTGTCCGAGGGCGCCGAAGTGCCGGATCACTTCGGCCGCGACGAAGTCCTCGTGATCCTGCGCGACTACTACGAAAACCTGACCGAAAAGGTCGAAATCAAGATGCAGAAGGCTGCCTCTGGCCAGGAAATGAAGTAAGTTCCCGGCCCAAGCCCTGCTTGGACAATACAAGGGAGGCGCTTTTCGCGCCTCCCTTTTTTTCCCGAACCTTCCCTGGTCCCGGCCCGCCACTTTCCCGAGCGCTCTCACTGCTTTCCCCTTGCCCCGGGCCGTGTTTTTCGCTAGGGAAAAGCACCTTCTCAAGACCTCTGCATAATTGCCCGCTGGCTTTGTTGCTGAAAAACATATGCTCAATATGCTTCGTTCTTGAATGTTTTTCGCGCCTCGCCAGCGAACAATTCTCCAGAGGTCTTGAAAAAGAATTGTGAAGAGGTCTCTTCTCTCTACCGTTACCATCATGTCAAAAGAACCCACGTATACAAGTCCCTCCAAGGCGAGGCTTGCCGACGAGCTGTCACGCCTGGACAAGGAACTCATATCCCTGCTCCAGAAGCGCTCCGCGCTCCTGGCCGAGGCCCAGCCCCAAACAGCAGGCAAGCGGCCCAAGGACCTCGATTCGGATCTGGAGAAAACCATCTGGCGCGTTTGGGAATCGGCAATTTCTCCGGCCAAGCGCGACACCCGCTTGTGGCGGACCTTGTTCACCCTGGTCCAGGAGCTGCCCCCTGCGGACACGGGCCTTGCCGAGGCGGTTGAAAGCTCGGACAAGACCCAGGGCTTCTTGCTCACGCCCCGCGCCCACATGGGCGACGTGGCCGCGCAAAGCCCGGGTTCCCACGACATGGCCTGCTTCAACCTGGCCCTGGCGGTCCAATCTCCTTCGCCTTTCAGCCTGAGCGGGGCCGTGCTCAACGACCACCTCGTTTCCTTGATCAAGAGCCTGAACCAGGCCGGTGCGTCCCTGCACTGGGACGACGAGGGCGTGCACAGCCGGGGGCCGCGCGAACAGGGTTTTGACGGCAAAATCATCTACGCCGGGGACTCGCCCCTCACCCTGTACCTGCTCCTGGCCCTGGCCCTAGCCGAGCCGGGCCGCTGCAAGTTCACGGGCGGCACCCAACTCAAGCTGGCCAATTTGGCCCCGCTCATCCAACTTTTCCCGAGTTTGGGCACCCGGCTTTCGCAAGTCATCCCCGGCTCCAGCGGCATCCCCGCGCGCATCGAGGTCTCGGCGGTTCTGCCCGAGGAAGTGCGCTTGCCCCGTGATCTGCCGCCGCTTTTTGCCTGCGCCTTGGCCCTTGCTGCGCCCTCCTACCCCAACGGCATGACCCTGAGTTGGGAAGAGGACGCGCCCTTTGCCGACGCCCTGGCGCCGGTCGCGGACCTGCTAACGGCCTGGTCCCTGAACGCGGAACTCTCGCCCACGGCCCTGTCGGTTTCCCCTGGCGCACCCGAACCGCCCGAAAACTACCGCTTGCCCATGGACCCACGGATCGGATCGTGGCTCTTGGCCCTGCCCCTGGTCACGGGACAAAAGGGCAAGGAACAAGACGCCAAGGCCGTTATTGACGGTGTCTGGCCCCGCGACTTGGCTCCCTGGTCCTATCTCAAGAACCTGTTGCGGGCCGCATCCCTTGATGTGACCCCGGGTGCGGACAGCGCGGTTTCCCGCTTCGGCACCAAGGCGGACAAGGGCTCCCTGCTGCTGGACAGCACGGCTTTTCCCGAATATTTCCCCTTTACCGCGTCCCTGGCCGCTGTCTTGGCCATGAACGGCAAGCGGGTGCGCATCACTCCGCCCTCGGACACGGAACGCGGCTTTGCCATGGAACTGTATGAACGCTTGGGATTGACCCTGACCCAAGAGGGCGAGTCCTTCACAGTGGTCAAATCAGGCCAGGCCCCTGACACCAGGAAGCTGACGCCCTGGCTCAGCCCGGGCCCTGCCTGGACCCTGGCCATGGCCCTGGCGGCCTTTCGGCGGCCCGGCATGGCCCTGGCCAATCCCGGCGGTGTGACCGAGCTCATGCCCGGTTTCTGGACCCTGTACAATGCCCTGCCCGAGCCGCCCAAGGGCTTGGGCCAGTCCATGGGCCAGGCAAGGGGTTCCAAAAAGGAGACATCAGATGACAAGCCCAAACCCAAGGGCAGACGTATCCGCCTCTGACGTGGAAAACCAGGTGGAAGACATGGCCCGGCTTGAAGAGCAACTGGCCGAACTCACCGCCAAAAGGGACGCCCGCGATGAAGAGGTGAAGCAGTTGCGCGCCTCCGAGGACCCCTCCTCGGGCCGCTACTATGCCCAGGAAATATTCGAGGCCCAGCAGGACAAGCTCAAACTGGAAGTGGAAGTCCAAGTCTGTACAAATAAAATCCGGCTCATGCGCATGAACGGCGCCCAGCCGAGCCAATAATTCGACCCCTTTTTCCAGCGACACCTGAAACAGCACGAGGAATGCGTATCATGGGCAAAACACTGACCCACAAGATCATTGCCGACCACTTGCTGAGCGGCGACATGACCCCGGGTGCGGAGATCGGTCTGCGCATCGACCAGACCCTGACCCAGGACGCCACCGGCACCATGGCCTACCTCCAATTCGAGGCACTGGGCCTGGACAAGGTTCAGACCGAACTTTCAGTCAGCTATGTGGACCACAACACCCTGCAAATGGGTTTCCGCAATCCCGACGACCACCGCTACTTGCGCACTGTGGCCAAAAAGTACGGGATCATTTTTTCGCCTCCAGGCACGGGCATTTGCCACCAACTGCATCTGGAGAACTTTGCCAAGCCCGGCAAGACCCTGATCGGCTCGGACAGCCACACCCCCACCGCGGGCGGCGTGGGCTCCCTGGCCATTGGAGCGGGCGGCCTGTCCGTCGCCTTGGCCATGGCCGGCGAACCCTATCCCATGACCATGCCCCAGGTGGTGCGCGTGTACTTGGAAGGCCGTTTGGGCGGCTGGTCCGCAGCCAAGGACGTGATCCTGCACTTGCTCGGCGAACTGACCGTCAAGGGCGGGGTGGGCAAGGTCTTTGAGTTCGGCGGTCCGGGCGTGGAGACCCTGACCGTGCCCGAACGCGCCACCATCACCAACATGGGCGCGGAACTGGGCGCCACCACTTCGATCTTTCCCTCGGACGAGCAGACCAAGACCTTTCTGCACGCCATGTACCGCGACAGCGACTACATTGAACTCCTTGCGGACGAAGACGCCCAATACGACGATGAGATCGTTGTCGACCTCAAAAAAATCCAACCCCTGGCCGCGCAGCCGCATATGCCCGACAAAGTGGTGCCCGTGTCCGAACTGGCCGGGCTCAAGGTCGACCAGGTCTGCATCGGTTCCTGCACCAACTCCTCGTATTCGGACCTCAAGGCCGTGGCCCAGATCCTGCGCGACAAGATGGTGCACGAGGAAACAGATCTGCTCATCGCGCCGGGATCCAAGCAAGTGCTCAAGATGCTCTCCAATGAAAAACTCATCGAGCCCCTGCTCGACGCGGGCGCGCGCATCCTGGAATGCACCTGCGGCCCCTGCATCGGCATGGGCGGCTCGCCCACGTCCGGCGGCGTGAGCGCGCGCACCTTCAACCGCAACTTCGAGGGCCGCTCCGGCACCCAGGACGGCCAAGTCTACTTGGTCAGCCCGCAAACTGCCGCCAACACGGCAGCAGCCGGTGAATTCACCCGGCCCTACGACTGGGGTTTCGCACCCACCAAGCCCAAGATGCCGCCGCTCGCGCCCCAAATCGGCCACCTCTTTGTGTTCCCACCCACGGACGGTTCGGACGTGGAAGTGGAACGCGGTCCCAACATCGTGCCCCTGGAGCAATTCGAGCCCCTGCCCGACGTCATCGAGACCTCGATCCAGCTCAAGACCGAGGACAACGTGACCACGGACCACATCATGCCTGCTGGCGCCCAGATCACGGCCCTGAGATCCAATGTCCCGGCCATCAGCGAATACGTGTTCAGCCGCGTGGACGAGTCCTTTGTGTCCCGGATCAAGGACGCGGGCCACGGCGTGATCCTGGGCGGCGAGAACTACGGCCAGGGCTCCAGCCGCGAGCACGCGGCCATCGCCCCGCGCCACCTCGGGGTCCGCGCGGTCCTGGTCAAATCCCTGGCACGAATCCACAGGGCCAACTTGGTCAACTTCGGCATCCTGCCCTTTATCCTGGCCGACCCGGCAGACTACGACAAGCTGTCCCAGGGCCAGAAAGTGACCATCCCGGCCAAGGACGTCACCCCCGGCGGCGCCATCGCCATAGACATTGAAGGCGCTGGCCAAGTCCAAGCGGTGAACGACCTTACCGCCCAGGAGCTTGACGTGATCAAGGCCGGTGGACTGCTCAACTACATCCGGCAGCAAAAAGCCTAACCCCGGGTCCCGGACCCGCGAAACAACGGAGCCGACATGCTCGATTCCATACGCAACAGCGCTCAATCCTGGCTGATCAAGGTGGCCTTCGCCATCATCATCCTGGCCTTTGTCCTGGGCTTCGGCTACTCGGCACTGCAAAACCAGGGCAGCGGCGAGAACATCATGGCCTACGTCAATGAACGGCCCATCTTCCTCAGCGAGTTCCAGGCCCGGGCCCGCATGTTCTACCCCAATATGGAAGCCAACACCCTGCTCCAGGACGGCGTCTTGCAGGAGCTTTTCCAATTGATGGTCCATCAAGAGTTGATGCTGGAACAGGCAGAAGCCATGGGCATCACCGCCTCGGACAACGAGGTGCGCGAATACATCACCCAAATACCCTACTTCCAAGGCGTTGACGGGTATTACGACGCTGACCTCTACGACTACCACCTGGCCAGCACCGGCATCAATCCCACGTTTTTCGAATCCACGGTCCGCGAACAGCTTATCCTGGAAAAGTTCCAGAACTACATATCCCTGTCCGTTGCTGTGGACGAACAACATGCCAGGGAGGACTTCAACTATCTGGCGGAACAAGTCACCGCTGACCTGCTTGTGGTCAATCCCGAGGACTTTCTCAACGCCACCCAGGTTTTGGAAAGCGACATCGAGACCTACTACGAGGAGCACGCCGAGGATTTCGAGGTAGCCGAACGGGTCCGCTTGAGCTACCTGCTGTTCACTCCGGAGTCCCTGGCCCCCTTGGCCGAGGTGAGCGACGAGGAAATCCAGGCCTATTACGACGCGCGCAAGGAAAACGAATACATGCAAATGGAGCAGGTCAACGCCAAGCACCTGCTGTTCAAGGTCGCGTCCGACGCTGACGAGGAAACCGCGCAAGCAGCCGAGGCCCAAGCCTGGGAAGCCCACACCCGCCTGGAGCAAGGCGAGGAATTCGTGGCCATGTCCGAGGAAATCCAGGCCAACGCCACCAATGCAGAGTACCAAGACCTCGGCTGGTTCACCGCGGAGTTCATGGACCCGGACTTTGTGGCCGCGTCCTTCAGCTTGGAACCCGGCACGTACAGCGAACCCGTGCGCACCCAATTCGGCTGGCACCTGATCCTCGTGGAGGAGCATAAAGAGCCCCAGCCCACGCCCCTGGCCGACCTGGAAGAACAAATCCGGCAAACCATCGCCGAACGCAAGGCTGCCGCCCTGCACGACGACCTTCTGGACACGGCCATTGTCCAGGTCTACGCGGGCGACGACCTGGAAACCATTGCCCAGGACCTGGGTATGGAACTGCGCGAAAGCGATCTGTTCACCAAGGAACAGAACTTGTCCGATGCTGCGATCACCGAGGACAACTTGGACGACATCTTTGCCTTGGAACAAGGCGAGGTCACGGATTGGACCGTGTCCGTGGACAGTGGCTCCCTCCTGGCCACGGTTGTGGAATCCCGGCCCAGGGAGCTACTGCCCCTGGACGAAGTCCGCGGTCAAGTGGAGAACCTGATCCACGACAACCAAGCCATGCTACTGGCCATGGCCCGGGTGGAGGAAGTCCTGGACATGGTTGCCGAGTCCCCGGCCCTGCCGCCCGAGCTTGAAGCCCAATTGGTGGAAACTCCGCCCATGTACCGCATGCCAGAGTACAACCAGGGGTCCTTCATACCCCAAGAGCTGACCGACGCCGCCTTTGACGCGGAGCCGGGCGAGTGGCTGCCCCAGCACTACACCGTGTTCGGCAGTTTTGTGCTGGCCCGGGTCAGTGACCGCATCCTCCCCTCGGACGAGGACTGGGAAACCGCCCGCGCCGAGTTCATGGAGAATGCCGTGGACATGGAGCGCAATAGCTTGCTCGAGGCCTATGTCAAGGCCCTGGCCCTCAACAGCGAAGTGAACACCGTAAACAGCGCCGAGCGGTTTTGGATGAAGCCCGTCGCCGAGTCCCTGCAATAACCCTCGACCTACTCGGATACTCCAAAGCCCCTGCTCTGCGCGGGGGCTTTTTTTTTCGCTTGCGCACGGAGAAAAATGGACTTCTAAGAACTCTCTCTGGCTGAATCGGAGGCTGGAGCCAGGGGCGGGCTTGTTTTCCTGGCCTTGGGCTGGTCTGGAATTGGTCTGGAACGAGGGGCCAGGCACTTTCCCAACCGTGGGCGGAGCGGCGCCGCGGGCTGGATGGCTGCCGGCGCGAATGGTGCTCTTTTGCACCATTCGTGACGG
>QZKZ01000395.1 GCA_004796465.1 Desulfovibrio sp. | reverse complement strand
TGGTTATGAGAAAATCTTTCACATTCATGCGCACCATGAGCAGGTTGGCCTGGACCCGTCCCATGAGGTTGGTGTCCCGGGCCAAGCCCCGGTACTCGGAAAAGGAAGCCAGGTTCTCGGACAAGTAGTAAAACGCGACACCGCCGGAGACCATGAGCAACACCAGCACAACTCCAAACCCAGATGTCAGTTTCCATCCGATAGACCAATTCTTCATGCAATCCCCCTTAAACAAGTATACATTACACCAATATGACCACCAGATAAGCTATGCGTTTGTACTGGGAGTACGTGTTATAATCAACAAGTTTTTCGAAAAAGCATAAAAAACAAAGAAAGCATGAAGAGATCGAAAGTGTTACTTTTTCGAATCTCAAGGATATAGCTCCTGTTTCGCTCCTGGCACCTCCTGATCTTTGCCGAAAAGGATGATGATTACTTAGCAAAAACAAAAAAAGAAACAGCAACTTCACTCTTACCAGTAGTTACTTCTGAGGAGGATTTTCCCTTCCTACAACTTTAAAGGAAGGGCTTGGCATGCGGAAACCTATCACGCTTCACGTTTTGTTATGCCTGTTTCATGTGGAAGGAGGCCACTGCCTGGTCCGTGAGTGTGGTAGTATTGGTCGCTGGACACCCCACCCAAAGAAGGCTCCCGCGAAGCAGGCGGCCTGGGCCTGGCTTTGTCCTGCCCCTGTAATATGCTGGAACAGCTGATGAACGGCCAAGCCGCAGACCATGCTCTTTCTGAGAGACCTGGAGCGCAGGGCGGGTTGTCCACCCCTTGGAAAATTTCCGCCTGACAGCTTCTCCCCAAGGAGTGCCCGTTGCCTGGCCGGACAAAAAAAAACAGCCACTCCTTATACTAAAGAGAGTGGCTGGGGGGGTGGCGTTTGCGCTGGAGGGTTGGGATCCGCGACGCTCACTTTCCCAAACGCCTGGATCGCACCGGACGCGTTGCGTTCCGTCAGGTGTTTTCTGAGTCAAGCGCCCGCAACACGCCCTTGAGCTCCTGCGCCATTCTCGCTAATTCCTGCACCGCTGCCGAGGACTGGACCATGCCGTCCGTGGTTTCGGCCACAACCCGGTTCACGTCCTCAATGGCGTTGTTGATCTCCTCGGAGGTGGCGGATTGCTCCTCGGCTGCCGTGGCGATGCTGGAGACCAGAGCCGAGCTTTCCGTGGACATGGACACGATCTGGTCCAGGGCCTCGCCCGAGTTGTTGGCCAGATCCGTGGCTTCGGTCACGCTGCCCACGGCGGTGTTCACGCTGCGCACGTTGGTTTCAGCCGCGCTTTGAATGGCCCTGATGTTCTCGCCCACTTCATTGGTGGCGGCCATGGTTTTTTCCGCAAGCTTGCGCACCTCGTCGGCCACCACGGCGAATCCACGTCCGGCCTCTCCGGCCCGAGCCGCCTCGATTGCGGCGTTGAGCGCCAAGAGGTTGGTCTGGTCCGCGATGTCCGTGATCACGGTCATGACTCCGCCAATGGCCTCGGCCTGCTTGCCCAACTGTTCCATGTTGGTTTGCAGTTCCTGGGCCACGCCCATCACTTGGTTCACGGCCTCCACCACCTTGTTGACCAGGTCCGCGCCTTCGTCGGCCTTGGCTTTGGCGTTGTCCGACTGTTCCGAAGCCATGGATGCGTTCTTGGCCACCTCAAGCACGGTGGCGTTCATCTCCTCCATGGCCGTGGCGGTCTCGCCCACGCGCTGCTGCTGGACCTCGGCTCCGGTGCTCACCTGCTCGACCTGGGCGGCCAGCTCTTCCGAGGCCGAGGCCACGCGGTCGGCGATTTCATTGGCTTGCCCCGCCACATCGACCATGGTCTTTTGCGCGGTTTTGATTGCGGTCTGGTCAATGATGATCTCGGCCGCGCCCAGCACCTCGCCTGTCCGCGACACCAGAGGCGTGGCAGTGTACGCCACATTGAATTCCCCTGCGGCGGTGCGGGCAATGGTTTCGCCTGTAATCGCCTCTCTGCGCTGCATGCACTGCTCAGAAGGACAACTGCCTGCATCGCAATTCTCGGTATTCATAAGTTCGTTGCAGGCTTTTCGCGTATAGTCCTCCACTCCGGCGATTTTCTTGGCCGCGGCGTTGAGAAACCGCGCTTGGCGATCCAAAGACAGAGCAACAACGCCCACGGGCATCTGGTTGATGAAGTTGACGTAGACGTCAACCAAGGTGTTCACTCCGCCCACCAGCTTGGCAAAGCCTCCATGGAACCGGGCCGTGTCTCCCTTGCTTTCCATCTCGCCCTGCTCCACACCGGCAACCACCATCTCGCACTCGTCAGCCGCGCTGGACACTGCCCCCTTGATGGCTTCCAGAGCCTCGCAAATCTTGCCCACTTCGTCCTTTTGCCTGATGTTGATGGATGCGGAAAATTCGCCCTGGGAAATGGCCCCTGCGAATTGCGTGGCCTTGCCCAAGGGTTTGGTAATCGACCGGGTAATGACAACACCCGCGATCAGGCCCAAAACCAAGGCCAGGCCCGACAACGCCCCCACCAGCACCTTGGCCTGCTCGCTTTGTTTCTGGACCTGCGGCCCCAGGGCGTCTTGGTCGTCCTTGACGGACAGTTTGGCGTCCTCCAGGTCCGTGGCGATCTGTGGGCCCCATACGTTCAGCTTTTGCTCCACAATGGCGTTGCGCGAAAAAATTGTCTCCACGGTGAGTTCAAAGGCCTCCACATACGCGCTTTTCAGCTCCGCCACTTGCCTGAGGGCCTCGCGCCGCCGAAAGTTTTCCACTTCACGGTCCAATATGGCGGACATCTCGGCAAAGGCCTCGAATTCGGATCGAACCCGGTCCACGGCTGCCTGTTCATTGTCCTGGAGGAACTTGACCACGTACAAGCGGGCCAAAAGCAGATGGCGCAGGGCCAAGCCCGTATAATACGCGGCAGTGACGTCATCGTCCTCATAGGCAGATTCCATGACCTCGGTGAGCAGTTTTTCAATGGCCGGACCGTTGGTGTTCAGCAATTCCACCTGCATATTGCGTTCGCCCTGGATGCGGACCACCTCCTGAAATTCAGGATCATACTTGGCCAACAACTCGTGGGCCTCCGCAACCATGGCGGCTCTTTCCGGATTCTGGATTTCTTGCAGCGCTTCAGCCATGAAACCCTGCGTCTTCTCCATATACTCGGCGTATTGATCGAGATCCGTTTGGTTGTTGGTGATAAGGAAATCCTTCACGTTCATGCGCACCATGAGCAGGTTGGCCTGAACCCTGCCCATGAGGTTGGTGTCCCGGGCCAAGCCCCGGTACTCGGTAAAAGAAGTCAGGTTCTCGGATAAGGAAAAAAACGCCACGCCTCCCGAGACCATGAGCAGCAAAACAATGACCCCAAATCCCAAGGTCAGCTTTACTCCAATAGGCCAGTTTTTCATAAGCTCCCCCAAAAAAGTAAGATTGCATGTGTTGTCCCATTTCATACCTTACTAAAAGGGATAGCCTTCTTCAATTTTTTTTCCAAATAACCTTGCAACAGTATGAGAAACGCTTTCCTCTTGCACACTAGTTCCCTTTTTCGAACCACCGATGGAATTCTGCTTGACTGCAATAAAAATGTACATGGTTTTCCCTTTATCGCTTACCAGCAACACCTGAAAGCAAGGTATTCGCATGGCAACCACCATGATGCTTGCATTCTATATAGAAAAATGCACCTCGTTGAAGCCTTAGAAATAATACGTCCATTTCTTGGGGAGCAGTTGGCCGCACTGAAAAAGGGAAACCATGCCATAGACAGCTTCCCTTGCCGGCGCACCTCATCAAAAGCGCGCCAATATGTTCCCAACGAGCTTATTCCCGGGCTGCCGGGCCAAAGGCCTCGTGGGCAATAATCGCTCCTTGCGGGGGCTCTTCAGCAAATGGCAGGGCCAAAACGTACTTATCGGGAACCCCATGATGCTTCAGGCCTGGAAAACTGTTGAAGCCAAAGCGGGAATAATAGCCGGGATCTCCGACCAAGACCACGCCCTTGGCGCCCTTCTCCCGCATCCCTTGCAGAGCCGCGCCGACCAGGGCGGATCCAATGCCCTTCAATTGGTGCTCGGGGAGAATGCCCACCGGGCCGAGGATATACCATCCCCTCCCGGACTCGCTCAAGGCCACGGGCGAAATAGCGATGTGGCCCACGCCTTGCCCGTTGATTTCAGCCAAAAGGGACAGGCTCAATGCGCTGGCCATGCGCAACCGCTCCACAATGAGATGCTCGGTGGGTTCCGCTCCGGGCGCATGCATGGGGTGGCCCTTGAAAGCGGCGTATTGGATCTCCGAGATGAGGGTTTCATCTCCGGGACGTTCGTCATGAATAGTCATGGTCAGGCTCCTTGTTCTTCATCGTTTGATGCGTGATCATCCGTGGTTACGCGCTGAAAGGGACAGCTTGCGCATGAACGCAATCCTGGGAATGGGCCCAAGACCGCAGTGGTGCCGGACAAGAGCAGAAAGCAGCCCCTCCGGGAAAGGGACGGCCAAAGACGGGCGAAGCCGGACGCTTCGGCATTGCAAGGCGCATGGGCCAAGCGGGCCGATCGCGCCCTGGGAGACGCCTCCTAGCCCCAGCTCTTGCCGGCAGCCAACAGCGCAACCTCCAAGGAAATGAAGAACAAAAAACACCTGCTTTGGGTAAATAGTTCGACGGGTCTGCTACTGAGCTTGTCCGGGAGCGTCAAGACCGCTGCCCATGCCCGCTCAGTCCGCTTCCAGCCACAAGGAAAGCTCGCGCTCGCCTCGGGGTGAAAGCGCATACACTCCTCGCTCCACCCTTTCGAACCAGCCATACACGTTGCGGTACAAGATGTTCCGGGCCTTGGGCTCGTCCAACTCGCGAGCCAGATCCGACGCCTTGCCGGTCCCGTGTTGCTTGAGGTACCGAGCCAGGGCCAAGGCTTTTTGCCTGTAGGCGGTCATGACGCCCTTTTTCCGGTCCGCTCCCCCCAAATTTGGATCGCCAACCCGGTGTGCGAATTCACCGAGCAGACGCTCCTCGCGTTTCCTGGACTTGCGGGGTTTGTATTCGCCTGGGTCGAGCAGCACGTCCACCTTTCCCCCCTGCCCGTCCGGTGCAATGAGCACCAGGCCCAGCCCCAGCATCCTGAGCAGTTTCACAATGCGTTTTCGCCGTACCCGCATGATCCGATTTCGCGCGGGTACGCCAATATAGACCTTGGGCGTCAGGGACAGCCGCTCAACGGCCTGGAGCACCACGTCCAGATTCAGGGAGAGCTTGAGCTCCACTACCACCGGATCTTCCTGATCGCGCACCGCAAGCACGTCGCAGTCCAAGACCTCGGCCTTGACTTCATACTCCTGGGACTCGAGAAATCGTTTGAGAGGCAGATACAGGTCGGTTTCCTTCATGACTGGGGGGTACACCAAAGCGTGGGGCAAGGCCAACCCCGGCCCGCTCGGCACATGAAAAGAAATCCTTTGACTGGACCGCAAAATACTCTATGATCCGCATACGTTGGAAACTTGCACAAGGCGGAAACCATGAACGATCAACAACGCGCTGATCTCAAGCAACGCATACTGGCAGAGATCGTCAAGCTGGAAAACTACGCCGCGTCCCTGGAGGGCAAGGTCAATCCCGTGGCTCCGGACGTGGCCATTGGCCGCTTGTCCCGCTTGGACACCATGCTCAACCAGGGCATCAATGAAAGCGCCTTGTCCCAATCCCGGCAACGGATCGGCAAACTGCAACGGGCCCTGGCGAGAATGCAGGAAGACCAGGATTTCGGCGAATGCATGGAATGCGGCGAGCCCATTCCCATCCCCCGCTTGTTGGCCCTGCCCGAAACCGAGCTCTGCGTGGAATGTGCGGAATGAGCTGCCCCACGGGCCGGGCAGGAGCGCCTTGTGGCGGAAAATGACTCACTAAAAGACGTGCGGCTTACACAAGTCGCACGTCTTTCAAGTTATGGGGGCATCGCAGCTAATTGCTTGCGCTTCGCCCCGGCTTTGCCAATTGCGGGTGTCCCCCGTGCAATACCAACCCTGCTTGGCTGTGGTGTATACGCAGGCGGTAAAATCAATGCCCGGGCATACCCCGCAAGGGAATTACGAGGTTTTCTCCGCAACGGGTTCTTTTTTGGCCGAGGAGATCTTGGCGGAAATCTCTTCCTTGGCCTGTTCATAGGTATCCACGGCCCAATCCTTGGCCTTGATACCCGCTTTGATGGTCGCCTTGGTGGCGTCCTTGACAGTGTCCGACTTGGTCATGGCATAGCCGAGCAGGGCTCCGGCAGCCGCGCCCACCGCGAATACGGTAATTCTTCCTAGACTCATGATGTCCTCCTTGTGAGAAGCAGGGTTAGGCCTTGGCTTCTTCCAGCTTGGGCTTGTAGCCGAACCTCTTGTTCCACAGGTACTTGGTGCCTGCGGCAACGCCCATGATGCCGGCCAAGCCGAGCAGGCCGCCAACGCCAAGCGCGCCGACCACGGCCACGCCCGTTGCGGTGGCCAAGCCAGTGCCCACGGCTTCCTTGCCCACGTCCACGGCGGCCTCGCCCCTGGTCATTTCGCCTTCCTTGACCAATTTGAAGTCGCGGGCCGCGGCAACAGTGCCGCCCACAACAGCGCCAACGCTGCCGGACGCGCCCACGGCGGTGCCCAGCCAAACTCGGGATACGGGGTGATGTACCGACATACTGTCCTCCTTGTGCTTGCGTCCCCAAAGGCAGGGACGAATATAGTAAGATTAATGAAACACCGCGAGATCAAAATCCACGGTTTGCGCCAATTCATGGGCCCTGGTTTCGAACTCCTCGTCGCTGTTGCTGGTGAACAGCTTGTGCAGAAGCTCGGGTTCAATGACCCCGGCATCGTACATCATGGTCATGGACCGGGTCAGGGGGTTGAAGCGGGTCTTGGTGACACCCGGCATGTCCTGGCCCTTGGGCGGGGCGAATCCATTTTCCTTCACATATTCAATGACCTTGGCATTTCCGATGATTTTCAAGCCGAACCTGAGCTTGAGCCTGCCCGGCCTATGGCTCGCCACCTGGATATGCTTGCGCAGCCCGAGCATGAGATCAAAATCCATGGGGAACTCCTGAGAAAAGACTGTGTCGGCACAGGGCAACAACATCGTTGTGGGTCAACGAACCCTTGTCAAAACGCACCACCAAACTGCCGCACAGGGTATTGATACGGGCCCACAGTACGCCATCGACGTCCTCCAGGCTTTCCTTGAGCGTAGCGGCTCGGCGCTCGTTGTTTTTCACCAAGGGCACTGCAAACCGAATACGGTTGGAGATACTGTGCCTTATCTTGATATTCGTCATAAATTTTCCTTTGGTCCTAAACCGTCATGTCACTAATTCGAGCTTGAAGGCACCCTACGCCTCTGAATTGATTTGTAAACCCGTGATTCTGAGAACTACTCTCGATATCATGGCCTAAAAAAAGCCCTATTTTCTCGACGAGTTGCGCAAAATAATGATCGCACTGCGGTAGAGATTTGCCATATATCATACTGCTTTTGGGGTAGAATTGTGTACTCTGAGTACGTTCAAAAAACGCAATGAAGGATACCCAACGAGGGAGGGGGCGACCTCCATGTGCAATCAGGTGAATTCCTTGTGGATGGAAAGGCTGACCAGTGGGGGCGTCTTTTGTATGGACTCCCTGCCAAGAGGGAACGGACTGGGGTGGGAAGCTAGCTCGGGACGCTCCGCAAACTAAAGCATGCGCATGGCCTCGGCCTCGCGCATGAGCTCGTCGCGGAATTTGGGGTGGGCCAGGCTGATGATGGCTTGGGCCCGTTCAGCCACGGTCTTTTGCTTGAGGTTTACCAGCCCGTATTCCGTGCACAGGTAATGGGTGTCCATGCGCGGGGTGGTCACGGCCGCGCCTTCGGGCA